>JAPLSR010000284.1 GCA_026398545.1 Candidatus Sumerlaeota bacterium
GGGGATGTCTGACATGGGCATAAGGTCCACAAGTAACAAAAGCTACATCTGACCCATATTTTAATTTATTCTTAAAGGATTTACGGTATCCGTTCGCCCAGAAACGAATGAAAAATCCCAATATTACAAGCGAATATGACAATGTCTCGAAGAACTCGATTTTCCATGTTTCGAATGTGACCAGCTGTTTCCAAAAAAACAACAATGCAAGAAGCACCACTGGTATTATGCGAGAAATTCTTTTAAGCAGCGGGGCATTGTAAATGTCTTCAATCAATTTATACATGATTTTTACTCATTATAAACAAATTGATATAAAAGCATAGAAAAATATTGCTCCCCTAATATTAGAATTCACTCATTAAAAAATCATTAAATTCTGCGCCTTGAATTTCTCAGGATATGAAAGTTCACGCAGGGTTTATTTGAGCGTCTATTTCACTCGTTATGGTGTCCGACCTTCATATCTCATTTGCAGGATTTTTTCCAGATAGTTATGCGAATTTATTTGACTTTGAAAGCTAAATATCAACCATTTTTTGACTATTTTTTGAATATTTGAAAAATTCATTTAAAAAAAGGAGATTCGGTATGAGAAAATGCTTTTTTGTAATGGTTTTTTCTCTTCTGGGGATTTTCGGTTTTGCGGGGATTACAAACATTGCCAAAATTACTGAACTTTCCAAAAGCGATATGATGGAAATGTGTCCGTTCATTTCTCACAATGGGCTCACAATCTATTATTTGAGCCGTAGTAATGCCTCGGACAAGTCATTGGAAAGCTATGTCCAGGCGACTCGTCCCACCACCACATCGCCATTTGATAATATCACCACCGCGCCATTCGCAAATGTCATGAGTGCGACAGGCTGGGAAGGTCCATTCTGGGTCAGCGATGACGGACTCCGCATGTATTTCTCTTCTGACAGGGATGGCACAATGGATATCTTTTTTACCTCCCGCGCTTCCACGAGCGTTCCCTTCTCTGCGCCAACCAAATTAGCCGCTATCAATAGTGGCACCGCCGGTGACGTTAATCCTGTTCTGGCAAACGATGAATTCACGATTTACTTTACCTCCAACAGGTTGTTTCCTCTCTTGTATGATATTTACCGCGCCACACGCTCCGATACCTCCTTGCCCTTCGGATCTCCGACTCTTGTTAATGAATTTATCAATTCTAACTATTACATTGTTGATGTTTCCTTTGTCGAACTTGAAATTGTCCTTTGTGGAACAGCCAATATTCGTTATTCCCACAGGGACTCCGAATCATCTCCCTTCTTCTCTCCTGAATTAATTCATGACCTTGACGGCAGCACCGTCATCACAGGCGCATCTTTGAACGGAGTCTGGTCGAAGATTTATTACGGCACTTTTGATGGGGTATCGAGTTATGATTTATACTCGGGGGATTTCTCGCTTTTATCAACGACGCCCACTCCGACCCCCACACCAGTTTTGCCCACGCCGGAACCTCTGATATCTCTTGCCGTCAATAAGAACGAGATAACCGCCTTCACATCCGCACCCGCCAATCCCTGGGGCGGGGCATTCGATTCTCAAGGACGCTATATTTTCTTTGACCAGAAGAGTGAAATTCCGTCAGTCGGGATTTATGGGTCAAATCGGCTCATTCGGGTCTCCTTCACGGGGGATACGCCTTCCTTTGCAACCATTGCAACACAAGCAGACCTGGCAACCAACGATTCACGGTGGGACTCCCAGATGCCAAAAGTCTATGGGGTGGATGTCCTTTCGGATGATTCTATTATATTGTTCGTTACGTTTTCGCCATTTGGTATGCCGCCGTATGTGAAAATCCTGAAAATTGTCCCCGGCGCCGCACCTGTAATCACAACAGTGGCGCATTCCGACTATTCTACGCCAGGCGCTTTACCCGCCTGCATGGCTGTGGACAGAACATCCAGTCCCAATATTATCTATGTAGCAATATACAATGAAATTGACAAAATCACCGCGGATCAGGTCAACGCATCTCTCACATACTGGATGTACACGTCTAACGGCGGATATGTTTATGCCATGACCATTGATCAAAATGGGGATATTATTTCCGGAGGCGCCCAGCTTTCAACGCCTTATGGCATTCTCCGCATTAATAAAAACACAAAAGAGCAAACAACCATTTATTCAGGCTTGGAAACGCTTCAGGAGCATCCGTATGCCACTGTGGGACTTGCCATAAATCCCATGAATCAGGATATCTTTGGTCTGAATAAATCCGGCTATGTTTACACCAATACAAGCTCTGTTTACAATATATACAGGTTGAAGAAAGGGGCAGGCGGGGTATATACTGCCAGCGATTATGTAACAGGATACCAGGTTTTCAACGACCCCGATGTGAAGCCCTATAGTTCCTATCCGTCACAGCAATTGGTGCCGCCCGGCGGCGGTTTCAAGATTGATCCGACAGCGAGTTATCTCTTCTTAAGCAACGGAAGCGCCCCCGCCGGGTCATATTTCAGTTATCCCGGCAGTCAAAACATAATAAAAATCAGCACCGATACAACGCTGGATGCAATGCCCCACTGGGTTATTTACGAGTAATAGCTGTTAGATTCTCAGCCTCCACTTGATTATTCAGAGTTATTCGTCTCAGTAATATGAAGAGCACAAAGTTGATATTCTTTGTGCCACTTCGTGCGTCCGCCTCGGGTGGAGTGTGGATTAAACAAAGTTACAGTCAGGAATTATAAACTTGGCTTGACCCAGTCCCCTTCTTTATCTAAATAATCTTTTTAAATTTAGACGGAAACAAAATCTGACACAACTCAGCCATAAAATTTTTTGGTTTAGAAGAACGTTTCCATGGTAAAGGAAAATTCAAATAGCGAAATTCATATAGTCAAGGAAACAGAATACAGACAAAAACTCTTGGAGCAATTATTAAATGGCAAAACGCATTTTTATGATCATCTCTCGGGTAATTTTGAGAATTATCATAGTTGCTGGATAGCTCCGCAATGCGCCATACTTGAATATCTTATACAATACATCCTGAAAAACAACAACAGGAAGCCGGAAGATCTTCAGCCTTTTCTTGAGATTGGCTCTTTTACATCGCATCTAAGCGGATATCTTTCCACAAAATATAACTTAGCCGGTTTTTGCGGCGATCTTAAAACCACAATAATAGAGAGAAGCTTCAAAGAGATTTTGCCTCGATTGGGTTTAAAGTCGGACAATATAAAGTCGGTTGTAGCAGAAGCCTCTAATCTTTATTTTGAAGATGAAAGTCTATCTTTTGTGTTTTGTTTTTCTTCGCTTCATCATTTTAAAGATCCGGTCAGGTGTCTAAAAGAAATAAGAAGAGTTCTTAAACCCGGAGGAATTTTCCTGTGCGCTCATGAGCCTGTTCAGCCAAGGTTTCGTAAATGCAGGATTCCGCTCGGCTCATCGGCAGTTAAATATGGCCTTATTGAAAATGTTTACACATTATCTGAATATAAGAAAATTATCTCCTCAAATTTTAACAATTTTGTCATTTTGCCATATAATGATTTAAGAACACCTAAAGATCTTAAAGGCGGCATGAAAAGAATTGTTTCAGAAATTTTAACAATACTGAATTGCAGAAAATTATATTTATTAAAATATATAATAATTAATTTTTGGGGAGGGCAGGATTTCTCCGCAATCGTGCAAAAATAGGTCGTTATTTGGTTATTGGGGTCATTCATGATAAGTAATTGGCGGGTATGACCCCCCAAAATAAGCCCGCGAAAGATGACAAGACTGGAGCCAAGCCGCTGGGCGAGGCGGAGAGCGCTGTAACAGTTTTGTCTTGCACTGTTCCGATTTGTGTACAATAAAGGCGCTAAATTTATTAAGGAGAGGCTTGAAATGAGTCAAAAAACCGGCCTGTCCTTGTTTTGGCGCATTGTTCTGACCCTGGCGCTGGTCCTGTTTTATAATCAGATACTCTCCCTCATCCCCTTCCCAGTTCTGGGAAAAATCCTGAAAAATGCACCAATGTCCTTTGGGGCGAGGATGTATCCAAGCATGTTCGGGATTACTCCTTTTATTTCCGCCTGTTTTCTTGTTACGGTGATATATTATATCTTAGGCGGGTCGGAAAGTCGCCATGTCTGGCTTTCAAACCGCGGGTTCATGTGGAAGATGGTTCTGGGCGGCACGCTCTTCTTCATTCTTTTTTCCTCGTATTTCTCTTTATCTTGGGCATACTCGAGATTTGACCATGGTGAAATGAATTATTTCCCGAAGCTTTTGGCTGACTTGCTGCTTGTGCCAGTTTTTGTTTTCATCGGGGTGTATTTAGCATATCAGATTACCCGTCTCGGAGTGGTGGATGGCGTCTGGGCGTTGATTGTCCTGAACCTGAGGACATGGACGTATGGCGGGGAGTATATAGTTGCGGCATACGGGCGGTTCTTAGAGAAAACTCCCGACCCCAACAGCCGTCTCGGAACCATACTGACGGTTTTGTTCATCGTGGCAGTTGTTGTGGTTCTTGCGGCGCGCTATATCAAAAGAAGCTATTTTGAATTCTCATTGCGGACGAAATCCGGCGCGACAATCCATATCCCGATTTATGTGGCGGGGCTTTTCTTTTTCCTTATCGGAACGTCAATCGCAGGAATTGTATTATCGCTTCCGTTCATGTTTATTCATAGACCGACGCTGTTTGTATCTAATACGCTGGATGTATTTAATTTTCTTACCCACTTCATCCCGCCGTTCATCGGCTATTTTCTGTATGTCTATTCCGCCGGCTGGATTTTCAAAAAGACCTCCCTGAAGGAAAATCCCGTCCTTATCGCCGCGGATGAAAACACTATCCGGCGTGCCTTTCTGCGATGGGGAAGGATATATTTTATCGGTTACTTTGTTTGTCGTGCCGGCGGTTATGCGGGCATACAGTTTTTTAATTTATTCAATCTGAGTTATTTTTATGAGATTTTGTTCCTCATCCTGATATTCGTTTTAGAGTGGCAGAACCAGTGGCGGATATTATCGGGGGATTACACACCCGTTCTCCAAACAGACAGCGTCCGGGTCTCGCTGGAAGGGCAGATCGCCCTTGCGGATGCGGACATCAAGGTCGTTCCGCATCAGAACGCTTACAACTTTTTCGCAGGATTCACCGTTCCATTTTTAGGGGACAAGACGTTATATGTGCCGGAGGCAGATGCCCCGCGGGCACAGAAAATTCTGGAGGAAGTGTTCAAGGAAAGTAAGTGATTAAAGGAATTATGAATAGCGAATTATTAATTACGAATGATAAAGGAATATTTGCAAATGCGCATGAGTGTTAGCGCCATTTTAATATCACTATGGTGCGCCCTTTTAATGCATCCCTTATATGCCGATTCAACACCCGTCGAGGGCGTTTATTTCACTAACGGGATTTCGTGCCTTATCGATGTCGAGCCGACATTCTGGTCATACAAACCTCGGATACTCTATGGAGGCAATCGCTATGGAAAGCCCGTGAAGATAATCGCCAAATCGCAGGGGATTATTATAATTTATGAGGAACCTCCCTTTATTGTTGGGCATGAAGAATATCTGAGGAGAACCGCCCTGTTCCTCGAACCTTCACCGATGTTCAGCGGCGATTGGGACCTTGCGGGAATTTCTTCCCTGGGCGATAACAAGAATAAAGAAAAGGAACTCATCAGGTATAAAATTCCTCTGAAAAAACCAATCCCATCTTACATGCGCCGTGTAAAAGATGAGCGCATTATTGAATACTTCAGGCAGTTGGCGGCGCTGAAGACTACAATGAAATCCGATTTTGATGCGGCATTCGGGATATGGCGAGACAGCCCAAGGGATTTCTGGGCACGAGCAATTTATCTTGACGCACTGATCCGTAATGAAAAATGGGACGAGGCGGCGCAGACAAATGCCTTCTGGCGTGCCGACTTTGAAAAATCGCCCAATCCCTTCATTGTGCAGATTCCCCAAAAAATTGAGATGTGCATCGCTTACCATCGTCTGTCTTCAGAGGGGCAGAACGCCTGGTATTATCTCCGGCAAATGTTGGATGCAAAACAGAAGGAATCCTTTGAATCCCTGCTTGAGAAGGCAGCCGCCTGCAAGGGGTGCGTTCTCAAAATTTATCCTCTGACAATCGGGGAACTCCCTGGTCCCAATTTAATGGGATTTGTTATAAGCACAAAATTACTGGGGGTGGAATCCGATTTCGCCATGATAAAGGGGGATAATAAAAGAGCGCTCCATCTCCTTACCCTGACATATCGTTTATCGCAGTTCATCTCCGGCAGAACGAGCCTGATTGATAATATCATCGGGATGGCAATTAAATCCATCACTTGCCGGGGAATGCAGGTGTATCTCCTGAACGCCTGCAAAACGCCGGAGGATATCAAAGGGTTTTTTGATGTGTTAAGTGAATTGAAAAAAGTGGATGTTACATTAAGCAGTAAAGATTATCGCTTTTGGGAAGTCCCGGATTATGATTATATACCGGAACCTGTGAATTTGGACTGGGGGGAGACGGAGATTCGATGGAATGTCGCTGAAATCAATTCGCGGCTGCTCATGTCTGCTGCTGCGGCGCGGTATAACTTCCTGAAAAACGGTCAATTCCCTAAAGAGCCGAGTGAGTTTGCGCCGCTCCTGCCCGATGGTCTGCCGCTCGACCTCTTCAGCGATAAACCGCTGAAATTAATCGCGGAAAAAGACCCATTCGTGATTTACAGCATCGGTCCTGATAAAACAGATGACCATGCCGCCTTTGCTTACGACCCCACTAATGGAACTATCTCACCGGGTGATGTGTTTATCGAAATTCCGAAACAGCCGCGTTATCCTTTTCCCCCAAAAGGACAGCTTGCCACAACAAAAGAAGGCATTATGAGACAGTTCCCCAACGGTCTGCCGGGCGACCCCTTTCACGACGACGAACGGAACGCCAGGCTCAGCATCACGGATGAGACGCCCGCCAGAATCATCAGCTTCGGTCCCAATGCAGATTCGAGCCGCGTCAAAGACGGCAAAGGTCTTCTCCCACTCGAGCCGCAATATGACCCGACCAATGGCACAATCAGCCCCGGCGATTTGATTATGGAAACGGGAAAAGAATAGCGAATGGCGAATTATGAATAGCGAATTACGAATGGCGAATTATGAATAGCGAATTACGAAATACAATTATGATATGAAGATTTCTCAATCTTTCCGGAAGCGCTGTTTTGCCTTTGCAGGGCTTCTTGTGCTTTTTGCCTGGACCTGGGCTTCCTTTGGTCCCCATGTGATTGACGATGCCTACATCACTTTTCGGTATGCGCGCAATCTGGCGATTGGCAGGGGTATTGTTTATAATTCAGGGGAACGCGTCCAGGGCAGCTCTACCCCCTTTTTCACTTTGCTTCTGGGGTTTTGCGGGTGGCTGGGATTGAATATTCCCGCCTCGGCATTGATTATCGGGTTGTTATCGGGCGTGGGAACCCTTATTCTCCTTATTATCGGGGGGAGAATACTGGGGCAGGAGGGGGCTGGATGGCTGGCGGCGTTTGCCCTGACCACGCAGCTTCTCTGGGCGCTTCTCCTTGTTTCCGGCATGGAGACAACATTATATTGCCTCGTTATTCTCTCCACCATTTTAATGGTTGCACAAGGGCGGTGGAAGGGGCTTGGCATCATCTTGGGTCTTGCATGTCTGATACGCTATGATGGGGCGATACTGACAGTTGCCGCGCTCCTTTTGACGGGATGGAAAGGGGGCTTCAAGACGGCTCTGCGGGAGGCATTGAAAGCCGCTTCCCTTTATCTGCCTTGGTTTATTTTTGCCTGGATTTATTTTGGCACTCCTGTGCCACAGAGTATCCGGGGGAAATTATTAATAGACTTTCTCACTTATTCTGAAATGTTCAGGCAATACTGGCTTTATCTGAAAATGATTCCGCTTTCATTTTTCTGGTTGGCGGCGTTTGTGACAGGTATGTTCGCGGCTATACGAAAGGATTCCAGATGGGCAATAGTCCCATTGTGGGGCGGACTTTATCTTGCCAGCTTTATTCTCCAGCGTCGTCCTGTTCTATATTATCCGTGGTATCTTATTCCACTTTTTCCGGTCTTTTTTCTGATTGCGGCG
>JAPLSR010000375.1 GCA_026398545.1 Candidatus Sumerlaeota bacterium
TGGCGGACATTCCATGCTTCTTGAGGCAAAACTCCTCCGCGCGAAAAAGGATTATGAAGCCTCAAACAGTGTCCTTGCCGCCATGATGGAATATGACCCATCCTCCAATCTGGGACGTGAGGCATTATTTCTGCAGGGCACCAATCTCATTGCCCTTGAGAAATACGCCGATGCCGCCGCCATTTTCCACCGCATCCTGAACCAGTATGACGACCCGGAAACTCGCGCTGAGCTCCAGGCAAAACTGGAATACTGCGAAAAGAAGCTCAGCCCAACCCCCACCCCGCAGAGTAAATAATTCTTGCGTCAGATTGAAATTACTAATATGAATTTAAATTGGAGTATAGACACTAGGCATGAATAAAAAACAGACAACTCATTTGAGGACATCATCTGTCGCTTGGGCAATTACAAAAGAGAAAGTTCGCTCAGCAATTGATCGAATAGTCTCTGCCTGCCAACCCCATGCTGTCTATCTGTTTGGTTCTTATGCGCGCGGGACATCGGAACCTGATAGCGATCTTGACCTTTTAGTAGTAGCTGAAGATTCCATACAACATTGTCGCAAGGAAAGCGTCCACTTGAGGCGTATGATTCGTGGAATATCCATGCCAGTGGATATTATTGTAGTTCGCCACAAGGATTTCAATCGGCTGAAAAACATTCGTGGATTGGTTTACGAACAGGTGGTTCGCGAAGGCCAAAAAGCATATGAGCGCCCGAAGGCATAAAATAATTCCAGGCTCACCAGAACAATGGCTCCGCCATGCGGAAAGCGATCTTCTTCTTGGTAAATTGGGACGCGCAAATCAGGATATTTTGCCAGAACAGATAGGTTTTCATGCCCAGCAATCTATTGAAAAGTCCTTAAAAGGATTTTTGGTTTCCCTCGGATTATCTTTTCCGCCCGTCCACGACATCGAACAACTATTGGATATATTAAGAAAATCAAAAATTGCTCTCCCTTCGTGGAGTGAAGAATTGCTTGAAACCACTCCGTATGCAGTGGAAACCCGTTATCCGGGCGACTGGGAGGAAATCACACTATCAGAAATTGCTCATGCCATTGAATTGGCGGAAAAGACATTGAATTGGGCGAAAAAGAAAATCGTAAAGTAATCAACACGATTTCACTAATTCTTCAATCCGCCCAAGGGGGCGGGGATGCGGCTTAGCGGAGATGGTCCGCTGGAGCCGATTGTTCGCGGCTCATGATAATTTCGACATATCCAGTGGTCTCGTGGCGTGGTGAATTGTCAAGAGCTCCGCAGTCCCCTGGCGCAACCGATAGACAATACGATAGTTGCCCAATATGATCTCGCGAATCTGCGGGTCGTTTTTCTCAGGCACAATGCGACCAGATTCAGGGAAGTCAACGAGTCGCTCAACGGCGCGTAACACGTTGATGGCAAACAGACTGGCGTAATGAGGCGAATCCTTCGCGATGAACTCCGTGACAGCCTCCAAATTGTCTGCTGCCTGAGGCGTCCATCTCACCTCAGCCATTTTTCCATTCGCTCCTTCACATGCTCGTGAGATATCGTCTGCCCCGCATCCGCTTGAAGGATTCCCTTCTCGATTTTCGCAAGAAATAGTATTCGTTCCATAGCGTCCTCGATGGACGCATCATCCGGCATGTTGCTTACGGCTTGCAGGACTTTTTCTTTTTCTGTCATCATTTCACATTTCCTTCTGGAGACAAGTTGGTCAGATTCCCTTGGGAGTATGATTAAGCCTCTATATGAGTCACTTTCAGAATATCAAGCATTAATTGGACTCGCAGGGGAGTCTGCCCCCCTCTTCTCCAATCTCAACCTTTCTTGTTCCGCTGTATAGCATCTCTCAGAGCGATGTATAAGCCAGCGCACATTCCAAGGATAATCGCTGTACCAAGCATTCTCCACGTGCTTTCAGAGAGAAAAAGCCCCCATGTGAGGCAAAGTCCGAGGACGACTGCCACAATCAGGCAGACTGAAAACACAACAAATGCAATCTTCAGTGTCCAATCCATGCAACAGACACCTCCTTTTTTACGGGGCTGTCAGCGGCGGCCATTAGCCGTCCGCTGGACTGGATGTTGGATGACGTCCCTGTTCTGTTCTATGGTCGACCGGTGATCATGCCACCTAAGAAGAACCCAAAACCAAGCACTTTGTCACAATGGGGGCACGAGTACATGACCTCCTTCTTGATCATTCCCTTGGTCTCTTTGCGGACCTCGTTCTCCTTTTCCGAGCCACTTGCCTTCAACACAACGGGCTTCTCGCAGTACGGGCACTTTGCCATTTACTGTCTCCTTTCCTACTCATCCAACAATGATTATACAGTCTGTATAAAAAGGCAAACACAGACTGTCTCTTTCTGTATAAGAAGTTGCCGTCTCTTCCTGTATTGTTGTGCTAACGGCTTTGTGCCCCAGCAGTTTGTGAATCGTCTGAATGACATGCCCGGTTTCAAGCAAATGGGTGACGAATTACCGGCGATGATTCTCCATAGATGAATAATCACGTCCCTTGCCATGCCTGAAACTCTTTGTCATTAGACCAATGCAGAGTTAAATAAATACCAGATTATTTTGCGCGTCAATAAAAGAAAGAGGATTCACCATCCGCCTGAGGCGGACTGTGGTGAAATTTATTATTTTAGGGGCCCTAATTCTTTAATCCGCGCAGGGGGGCGGGGATGCGACCACCGAATTCTATGAAGGCGCGTGAGGCGCCCGCAC
>JAPLSR010000054.1 GCA_026398545.1 Candidatus Sumerlaeota bacterium
CATATTTCCCATATTTGCTGAGGGAATCAATGGCGAGTTCATCAATCCCTATTTCCTTCAGCAGCTCTCCATATTGACGGAGTTTCTCATCCAGGACGACCTGGTTATCGATAACCTTCAGGATAGCGTTGATGCCACGAAGCTGGGACATGACATCCCAGAGGCGTTCCGGGCGTCTCCGGATGTTATCCGGGAGCTTTTGCGGGAGGTTCCATCCCTTTTCCCCCAGAAATGATAGTTTTGTATTTTTGAGTTTTGTCTGAAAGCTGAGGAGTCTTTCAATAGATGCGTCGAACTCTGTCCTGCGTTTTTTCAAGGATTCGGGACTGGCATCGATGTAAATGTCTGGGAGGTCGACATGGAGATTGCGGATTATGTTTTTGAACTCCTCCTTGTTTTTGTTGATTCGTTCTTCGGTCTTTTTTACCTCATTTGGGTTTTTTGCCTGACCGACAATTTTCTCCACATCTTCCTTGGCTTGTCTCCATTCCGTCATGGTCAGGTCATAATCCATTGCCTTGCGGGAGAATACCATGAAATGAAGACCGGCAAGGAAGAGAATGGTCAGGATGGCGCCAATGACCTTCTTTTCCCGGTTACCCATCACAACCTTCATGATGATGAGTACTCCTTATTAAAGGCTCAGCCCCATTCGTCCCTCTTCTTTCAGAGAAGGGACCGCCTTTTTTAAATTAATTCACTCACACTTCAAATGCAATTGTAAACGCCGATTGTATCTCCCTGTCAATTAAAAATAATAAAATGGGAGATAAGAATCAGGAATTCCTAAAAATCGCATTCTAAAAAGACTATAACCACCGATGCATCCACCTGAGGCGGATTTATCAGACATGATTTACATGATTTACAAGATGAGATAAATCCTGTTAATCTTGTTAATCATGTCAAAATATCAAATATCTAATATTACCTTGTTCTTCCATCCGTTGACGCCTTTAGCGGTCGGCTGCAGCGAATTGTTAGGCAATTGTATGTATACTTATATTTCTTCTGATAATAGTTGGACACAATGCACAACAGCTAAGACATCTATTTGGTCTGACTTTATTTTATAAATAACTCGATATGGTTTTTCTATCATTTCGCGCATATCGTCTGCTTCATACTCTGGAACTTTACGTCCAGACATTGGAAAGTCTGCTATCTGTTCTGACCGTTTTATTATTCTATCTATTATAAGTTTTGCATATATAGGTGAATCATGTGCGATATACTCGTAAATATCCAGAAGATGTACTATTGCATTATCTGTCCAATGTACTTTCATGTTGTTAACCCAAATTTAGCTCGAACTTCCTTAATATCTGTAGTTCGACCAGCATTACTATCTTCAAGTCCGGCTTCAATGGCTTTACGAACATAAATCTTGTACATTAGATCCTCCCACGTTGCATTCTCTGGCAACTTCTCTAATAGATGGTATGCTTCCTCTTTGACATTTGTAGTTTGCATTGTTTACCTCCATTTTTTAATACTTATTTTGTTTGCCTAACGCTTGGCATTCACCGGCGGGCGACAACCCGTCCGTGTGCAAAGCCTTGTCCCGGGAATGCCCTATCATTTCCCTCCTTTTGCTCAAATATGGCATCAAACACACCAATTTGTCCATTTTATTCCAAGTCAAAACTTACATTGATATCAAACATGCGATAACAGAAAAATCAAGGGCAAAACCTCAAGTTTAACAAAAGATATTTGCTCCGCTTGGGCGGATTCATCCATGAGTATCCACGAATCCGCCTCAGGAGGACGAATTCGTGCAGATTTGTGTAAATTCGTGGATAAAAAAATTTAACAAGGATGAGCAGGATGGGCAGAATAAAAAACTTATGATAACAAAAAAATCGGGCGGAATGACCGAAGTATATGTGTTAGATGAGGCTGGTGGAGAAGTAGCGCTCCACACGGTCGGGTAGGACGGTGACTATATTCATGGGCGGTTGTATCCTCTTTGAGAGCTCTATCGCCGCCCAGACGTTGGCGCCGGAGGATGTCCCAACAAGCAATCCCTCCCTTTTAGCCAGGTCGCGCGCCATGCTGATTGCACTCTCATCCGTCACGGTGATGACATCATCTATCAGGGAGGTGTCCAGGACGGGCGGGATGAAACCATCTCCAATACCCTGAATCTGGTGGAGTCCCGGTTCATGACCTAAGAGTGCCGCCGCATTGCTCGGCTCCACTGCGACGATGCGGACCTCTGGATTTTTCTCCTTCAAGAATCGCCCCACGCCGCCCAGGGTGCCGCCGCTCCCCACGCCCGCCACAAAGGCGCTTACCTCCCCATCCATCTGACTCCAGATTTCCGGGGCTGTGAAGAGATAGTGCGTCTCGGGATTCCAGGGATTTTCAAACTGCTGGGGGACATAGACGTTGGGGTCGGATGCTTTGAGCTGCATCACCTTCTCAATGGAGCCGAAGATGCCTTTGTCTTTCGATGTGAGGAGAAGTTCCGCCCCCAGGGCGCGGATAATCTTCTTCCGCTCATCGCTCATATCCTCAGGCATGACCACGATGACGCGGTATCCGCAACGCACACCCACAAGGGCGAATCCGATTCCTGTGTTTCCGGAGGAGGGTTCAACTATAACAGAGCCTTTTTTTAAAAGCCCGGCCTGCTCGGCGCGCTCCACAATATATTTCGCCACGCGGTCCTTGATGCTCCCGCCCGGGTTGAAAAATTCCGCCTTGGCGTAAACGTTTCCCGCGCCCATGTCCACAAGGCGCACCATCGGGGTGTTGCCAATGGTGTTCAGGATGTGTGAGATAAACTCCATCTTTGTTGTGTAACCCGGTAAAGGATAAAGAGCACCTGCTCGCCGTCCGCCACAGGCGGACGCCACAGGCGGATTATATGGCAGGCGAGGACTTTTAAAGCTCCTCGTAATAGAGGATGCGGCCGCAGGACTCGCAGACGCCATAGGTGGTCTCGTTTTCTATCTTCTGCCTCTGACCGGAAGAAAGTGCCATGAAACATCCTGTGCAGACCCCATTGCGCATCTCAACAAGCGGGTTCGAGAATCGCCTCTGGATTATCTTACAATAGTGAAGCAAATTGGGTGGGAGGTCAAGCTGGCGCTTCTCAGTCTCCATAGAGCCACCGCGCTCCGTCGCTGAAGCTATGGAGCGTAAGTGACCGTTGAGATATTTCTTCGCTCCGTCGCCAGAGCTATGGGGCGTCGGCGACCCGGATGTCGATGGGCTGGACATATATTCACTCCTTACTTTGAGGTTGTCATTTCCATTTCAAACGCCCGTTCCCGCTCGGCGCTGATGAGTTCTCCGAGGATGGATTCGGGATTCCGCATATTCTTTAGTTTTGAGATAAGCCGCCTTTGATTGTGAAATATTCGTGCAAGGCGCGCAAGCAAGCGCACATGGGCGGAATCATCGGGGGCGCAAAAGAGGATGAAGACATAGGTCTTTCCTCCGCCGGGCGCGCCAAAATACACACCAGACTTCACAACAAGGAGGCTCAGGAGCGGTTCCTCCAACCCCTTGAGCGGGCGCCGCGGGTGAGGAAAGGCAATACCCTCGTCCATGGCTGTGGGATACATCTCCTCCCGCTCCTCAATAGACCTCAACAGGGTGGAATAGTCCAGCGCGAGTTCAGTCCTGACGGTGAGGGCGGCAAGGTCTTCGAGCGCCTGACGTTTGTCAGCAACGGTTTTTTCAATCCGGATGAGTTCCGGGGTGGCAAGCTCCATTATGAATTCGGGCAGTTCGCCGCCAACGAGGATATTTTTTTTGGACGGACGCATCCCATTTTTTGCCCTTAGCCAGACAAGAATCTCATTTTCGTCAAAGCGCCACAGATGGCCAATGCGTGAGGCGGGGATATCCCCCCTGTTTGCCATATTCAGGACGGTTCTGGGGCAGACCTTGAGCATTCCCGCCACATCCTGAACGGTGAGGACATTATTAGCGACAGCGTTATGAGAAAAAACACCCATGCCTTTCCCATCTTTTACATTAGATTACATTTTTTTCTCATATACAGCGCACCGGCGCGTCAAGGACTTTTTTGCATTTTTTATAGAAATTTTATTTTTAAAGGGTTTTAGCTTCATACTTCTTTAAAAAAATTATTATACTTGTGCCATATTTGCCCTATTATTCTATATATTCGGGATAATTATCATACATGTTTATGAGTTATGATTATGGCAGTATCCACACATATTTTTTGAATAATGACGAATAATATCAAGATTTCATCCCGCAGAATGGATATCCATCCCTGCCCTGAAAAGGGGGTGTTTATTATCGTTGACATTGAAAAAAGCTTGCAATGACTCGAGCGGGTGGTTTATAAACATTCTTTAATGATAATAGAAAGGTGATGAAATGCCCATGAGAAACCTCATCTCTCTTGTGGTCATGTTTCTCGTCTTATTCCTGTCAACGGTTCCTTCTCAGGAGATTGCCATCCCCATTCCACAGGGCGAAGGTTACACCCTCAAGAAGGAAGCAACCCGCGATAATAACAGGTGGGAACTCAAGATTGTTTCTCCGCCATCAGGTGCGATGCCCTCAACTGAGAGGGTTATTTTCAGCCCGGAATCCTTTTATCTCTCCGGCGCTCAGCTGGTAAATGTTTCAGGCACCTTCAGCGGAGGCACCCTGACACAACTGACCATCCCCGGGCTGACAAACATAGACCTGGATAAATATCCTGTTGAGCGTCATATCAAGAACAATCAGCCTGTCACAATTCCAAAGGATTTGACGGGAATTTCACCCGCCTCAGGAGGACCGGCTGCGCCTTCGCCAGCTGTGCCGTTGACAGTTTCGCCGTTTATGGGTGTGCCTTCGCCGGGCGCTCCTGGAACCAGAGCCCCCAATGCGATTATCCTGCCAAATAATATCCTGAACGATCCTGTGAAGGTCAACAACATCCTCCTTGCCCGCGCCTTTTTAGAGGCATATAATCAGGTCCTTGTGACAGCCCCAAGGGATGAGCCGATTGAATATGTTATTTACAGGGCATCCTGGCAATTATGGCATAATCAGACAGCCCTGTGGGGAAAGTATGTGAATAAGGAGATTCTCCTGAGCCCCGCGGCGCCTGCTGCAATTGAGAACAGGCTGGACTTTGCCAGCAGGGATGCCCTTAATGGTTCAGTCGCCTTTGTGGCAAACTATCTTCAGAAAAATGTGAGGGCGATGGATGAGTCGGATTTGGGGGAAAACTTGAATTTCTGGAACCGCCTTGAGGGGCGGCGATACCTGCGGAATGACTATCATCAATGGCTCACAGACCAAAAGGAAGTTGTGGGGAAGTATACAAAGGGCTGGATTTTGAACCGCGAGGGGCGTGAAGTGGCAATTGAGGGAACCACTTACCTCATCTCCCGTGAACCAATAGAGAATATTCCCCTCAATGCCGTCAATCTTGTGACAAACAAACTCACCCCTTATGACCTTCTCAATACTGATGGAACGCTGAAAAAACCCGAACAATGAGGTCGCCGACACGCCATAGCTTTGGCGACGGAGCGAGGTGTTCTCTCCGCCTCAGGCGGACCCCGCCTCCTTCATCCTTCATAATTCATACTTCATATATCACCCTGCCTTGAATGGGAGGAGGGCGATATTTCTTGCGCGTTTGATGGCACGAGTGAGCATCCTCTGATGATGTGCGCAGGTGCCTGTGATACGGCGGGGCAGGATTTTCCCCTGTTCCGTGACAAACCTGCGAATCCGCTTGATGTCCTTATAGTCAATCACTTCCATCTTTTCCACGCAAAAGGAACAGACCTTTCGCTTTAGGAATCGCCTCCCGCGTTGATCCGCCTGAGGCGAATGTCCGCCTGAGGGAGTTCTGGTTTCAGGTGTTCTTTCCATCTCTTGTCACCGACGCTCCATAGCTCTGGCGACGGAGCGTGGCATTTCCCCTTTCTTTCCGCCCGAGGCGGATTCAAAATGGCAGGTCATCGTCAGTTGTGATAGGCTCCCCTTTGTCCGCCTGCGGTCTGCCTGCGGGGGGTTGTGGACCCTGTTCTCCGCCTGAAGCGGATGCGGATGGACCTATATCCGCAGGCTCCTCGGCAGTCCGTTCGACCGGACGTGCATCCGCAAACTGGATGCGGTCTGCCTGCACCTTTATACGAGAACGTTTGACGCCGTCCTTACCTTCCCATGCATCCGTTTGCAGGCGTCCCTCCACAAAGACCCGTCGACCTTTCTTGAGCCAGTCTTTGCAAAAATCAGCCAGCCGGTTCCAGCTCACCACCTGGATGAAGAGGGTATCTTCCTGGGGTTGCCCATCGCGGTCCTTATAGCGGCGGTTCACGGCAAGACCGAATTCTGCCACCGGTGTTCCGGACGAAAGGGAACGAACTTCGGGGTCCTGTGTCAGGTTTCCTATCAAAAAGACCTTGTTTAGCTCCAGCATTGGCAATTCCTCCCTTTAAGAACCCGTCTGTGCCTCGGCAGTGTCTCCGCCTGAGACGGATGGTGAGTCGGCGGGTTTTTCTGATGGAGCCGCCTCCACTTTTACGACAACAGGGGTGGGTTCATCTTCAGCAGGTTTCAACTCTGTCATGGCGGGTTGAGGGGATATGGATTGCGAACTGGGGGCTGATTTTTCCTCCGCAGGGGCTTCCTTCACCTTATCCGCCTCTCCCTGCCCCCCCGCCTCACCAGATGGAGCCTTGGCTTCAACGGGTTTGACCTTGATTTCATGGTTAATTATGTGACGGAGGATTTTTTCCTCAATGTGGCAGAAGCGGTCAAGCTCCTGGATGACCTTTAGTCCGGCATTAGTGCTGAAATAGAAGACCGTATAATAACCCTCCCGACACCTTTTAATCTCATATGCAAGGTGGCGCTTGCCCCAGGGGTCAATACGGCTCACCTCTCCTCCGTTTTTTGTAATGACTTCCTGGACACGGTCTTGCAGGACCTTATTGTCATCCTCCGTCAAAAGGCCATCAAAGATGACGACACATTCATAATTGGACACGCGATTTCACCCCCCTTCGGGTTAATCCGCCTCAGGTCTCCGACACTCCACAGCCCCGGCGACGGAGCGCGGATGTATCTGTTGCTACGAGGTCTTTCTTATTATATTTATTGGCGGCGCTCGCCACACCTTCCTTCAAATAACAAAGCACGGCGGAAGTTGCCAGTTCCTTCATCCGCCCCATAAGCAACCTTTCCTCACCCCGCAGTGGAGTGAGGACATATCTTACCAAGTCGTCTTCCTCAACCCCCACCTGTCGCTTGCGCGCCATAGATTCAGCGACGGCGCGCGGCATAACGCCAATCCGCAACCGGGCAAAGGCATTTGTCCCCAGCACCTTGATGATAGATAAAAGTCCCTTGTGTCCGCCATGACTCCCGCCTTCCCTTATCCTGAGCCGCCCCATAGGAAGGTTGGTATCATCAGAGATAACAAGAAGTTCTTTCAAGTCAACAGGGTGATAGCGGAGAAAGGAACTGACTGCCTCGCCGCTCAAGTTCATATATGTAGTTGGCTTCAGCAGTGCCGCATCTATCCCTTCCAGCATCCCGCGCGCCACAAGTCCCAGGCTTCTCAGGGAAGCCCGAAACTTCAGACCGGCGCAGGCGGTCAGCATATCCACCACCTCGTAGCCGAGATTGTGAGGCGAACCATCATATCTCCGGCCCGGGTTGCCAAGACCGACAATCAGATGCATGGATGCCCCCGGCGTTACTTCTTCTCCTTTTTCTCTTTTTCCTTCTCCTTTTCCTTCTCTTTACCCTTCTCCTTTTCCTTTTCTTTCCCCTTCTCCTTCGCTTCCCCCTCCACAGCCTCTTCCTTCTTCTCGCCGATTACCTCCGGCTCCATTTCCTCCTCAGCCTTCTCACCGGGCGCTTCGGGTTCAGCCATTGCGCCTGACATCTTTGCCATTATTACTTTAACCACAACAACCGATGAGGGGGTCAGGACTTCCATGCCATCAGGGAGTTTGAGGTCGTTTACATGAAGCGACTGGTTGAGTTCAAGATTTGTAACATCGATATCGATATGGGACGGTAGGTTTTTCGCAAGACACCGAATCTCAAGCGTTCTGAGGGAGTGGTCAAGAATGCCTCCCGTCTTGACGCCCTTGCTCTCACCTAAGGAATGAATCGGAACGGAAAAGTGGAGTTTCTGGCTCTCATCAATTCTCAGTAAATCCGCATGGAGCATTTTCCCACTCACGGGGTCGCGCTGGATGTCGCGTAAAAAGACCCGGTGTTTTCCTTCCTGACCGGCAATGGTGAGGTCAATCAACACATTATCGCCCCCGACCTGGCGGAGACCCTTTTCAAAGGACTTTTCGTCCACTACGAGATTTATGGACTTTTCCAATTTGTGACCATAAAGGACGACCGGAATCTGTTTGAGTGCGCGAATCTGGCGTCCTGTGTTGCCTCCGGTTTTCGCCCGCGCTCTTGCTTCAACCTGCAGTACCTCCATCTTTTTTTATTCCTCCATTCTTAAAAAACTGCACAAACTGCCACTCCATTACAAAAACAGGAAAAACAGGTGAAGCCTCGCCATGCCTCCTGTCAACCTTTATTTTGCATCCCTGCAGTTGTTGAATACCGGGCGAGTTCCCTCTTCCCGTCAATCAAACAGTGCGCTCACTGATTGATAATTATGGATTCTGATAATCGCCTCACCGATGAGCGGCGCCACGGTGATGATTTCAATCTTGCCGCCGAATTCCTCCACCTCCTGTGGAATGGTGTTAGTCACAATCACCTTTTTGATGGGGGCGGCGATAATTCTCTCCTTTGCCGTACCGGAAAAGACAGGGTGGGTGCAGCAGGCATAAATATCCCTCGCCCCCTGTTCAACAAGCGCCTTCGCCCCATTGACAATCGTCCCAGCCGTGTCAATCATATCATCAAAGAGAAAGACATTTTTCCCCTTGATATCCCCGATGATGTTCATCACCTCCGCCACATTGGGCGTCGGACGTCTCTTATCAATGATTGCAAGGGGTGCGCCCAGGCGGTCGGCATAGGCTCGCGCCATCTTGACATTCCCCACATCCGGCGAGACCACAATAAAGTTATCCAGGTTCAGCGCTTTACAGTATTTGAGGAGATATGGCCAGGCATACAGATGGTCGACGGGGATGTCAAAAAAGCCCTGCAGTTGATTGGCATGCAGGTCTAATGCGATTACCCGGTCAGCGCCTGCCGTGGTTATCATATTTGCCACAAGCTTTGCCGAAAGCGCCACCCGCCCCTGGTCTTTCCTGTCCTGGCGGGCGTAACCGAAATAGGGAATGACGGCATTGATGCGCGCCGCCGATGCCCGCTTCAGTGCGTCAATCAGAAGCAAAAGCTCCATCAGGTGGTCATTCGTGGGTGTATGGGTGGACTGAATGACAAAGACATCCGCACCGCGGACATTCTCTGTAATCTTCACCCAGGTCTCACTATCTGAGAAGCTCCGAATCTCTGAGCCGGCGAGGGGGATGTGCAGATAGTCACAGATTTCTTTTGCGAGTTCCCTGCTGGCGCTCCCGCTTACCACAACAAGTCTTTCATCAATCATGGCGGTTATATCTCACAGATACTAACATTTATGGGGCGGCGCCGCCACATCGGACGGCAGACGCCCGCTCCTTCACAAAATGGCTGGGGGTGAAGGATTCGAACCTTCGCATACGGGCTCCAAAGGCCCGTGCCTTAGCCGCTTGGCGAACCCCCAGCAAAAATTGCGCTTCTTTCGGAATTTCACCTGATAAACATTCAGATTTTTTAGATACTCCCCAGCCTTCTGCATCGTCAATTGTTTTTTGCCCTGAATTCGCACCGTTCAATGCCACTGTGAGCCGTGAATACCAATTACTCCACGGGTTCCGCAATAAGATGATATATGGTTGCCTGGCGCACCTCAACCTCGCAAAAGTCGCCGGGCTTGAGTCGGGCAGTCTCCTCCGGCGCCCTGCCGGCAAGATTAATAACTATGGATTTGTAATAATCATTCCGTGTGATAACACTGCCATCCCTCTTGCAGACGTCAATAAGGACACGGCAACGCTCACCAATCCAACGGCGGTTTTTCTCAAGCGAGATGCGCTCAACAAGTTCTGTCAGGCGACGTGAGCGCTCTGAAATGACCGCCTGCGGGTGCTGGGGCATCAGGGCGGCGGGGGTGCCGGGGCGCGGACTGTATCTTGACCGATTTATCACGGCTGGGCGTATCTTTTCCAGGACGTTCAGGGTCTGCTGGAAATCATCCTCTGTCTCCCCGGGGAGCCCCGCAATCACGTCCGTTGCAATGCTGAAGTCGGGGTCGTGGGCGTAAAAAGATTCACAGATGCGCAGAAACTCATCCACCGTATAGTTGCGGTTCATGGCTCTGAGCACGCGGTTGCTCCCGCTCTGGAGCGGGAGGTGAAGGAAGCGGAAGAGGCGGCGGTCAGCGAAGAGTTCCAGAAGCGGCGCTGTAAATTGCGCCACATGGTTTGGGTTTGCCATGCCAAGGCGGATGCGAAACTCCCCGGGGATGGCAAGGACGGCGCTGAGGAGGTCAGGCAGGGAGCTTTCCAGGTCAAGCCCCCATGCGCCCGTATCCTGCGCCGTCAGCCAGATTTCTCTCACGCCCTCCTCAAGCGCCTTCCGGGCGTGATGGACAATATCCCCCGCCGGATAGGATTTCAGCTCGCCGCGTGCGGCGCGGGTCTGACAATAGGCGCAGGCGCCAAGGCACCCGCGGGCGATGGGCAGTATCTCGATAACCGGGTTCCGGCGACGGATGGGGAGATTAAGACGCGGCACAGGATGGAGCGGTTCGAGGCGATGAGGCGTTTCACCGCGCAGGACTGCCTCTGCCACCTCGGCAACCTCCCCGACGGCGTCCGCACCAAGTATGGCGTGGTTCGCAAGGTGCGGGTCATCCGGCATTGCCCTTGGGATGCAACCAGCGATGAGCAGGGCGGGAGACTTCCCCTCGCCTTTTTGTCGTTGCAGATTCTCATAGAAGGAGAGGCGGTTCAGGAAATTATAATATGTGCGGTCCTTGACGGTGCATGTATTAAGGATGATAATATCGGCGGATTCGGGGGTCTCCGCACGCAGAAAGTCCGCCTCCTCCAGACGTCCCTCCATATATTCAGAGTCGGAAAAGTTCAGACTGCAACCATGCGTTTCAATAAAATACCGATGTGTCATCTTCGGATACTTTTTATAATGACATTAAAAAACAACCGGGGAATCACCGGTTTGGAAAGGTGAACTCATTTTTCTGGGGGAAGAGACCGAAGACGCCGCCTGTGTGGAAAAAGACAATGGGGTCTTTCCGGGGGAAACGACCGGCGCGAATCTCTGTGACAAGTCCATGAAACGCCTTTCCTGTGTACACGGGGTCGAGGATTATTGCCTCCTCCCGCGCCGCCCATTTCATTGTCTCTATGAGCTCAGGATATACCTGAGCGTAGCCCGGTCCAACATAACCCCCGATGATGGAACAGGACGCCTCCTCCGCATTGATTGAGAGATGGAAGCGCTCCTTTGCCCCTTTCAGAAGGGCAGCTGTCTTTCCCCTGAAATATTCCGGAGTGTCGCACACATTAAAGTCTGTGATGCTGATGTCATGACGGCGCATG
>JAPLSR010000132.1 GCA_026398545.1 Candidatus Sumerlaeota bacterium
GTGTAATCCCTCATGACCTCAACCTTGCTGAAGTCCGCCTGTGAAAAAACGTCAATTGTGAGATAATGGAGATAGACCTCCGCATTCACGGAATCCTCGGGGTCTTGGATATGTATCAGGTCAAAGAAGGCGCCAAGGGGACGGGTCGCCCCATCCGCCGCGGCAATTTGCGAGGGATAAAAATAGAGGGGATAAATGAGCGGCGTGCGTGTGGGCGAGGCGTCGCCCTGTCCCTGGCTTATAATATCAAAACTGGCGCTTTCTTGAAAATCGCTCAGGGCGGAGCGTAAGCGGAGACGCGGAATCACGCGCCGGGTGTCCATGTTGGAGCTTATGGCAAAGGAGACCTGATACACACGTTCCGCCAGAAGGGGCGTGTGAAAACCGCTCTCAAAATATCCAAACGTGTTGGAATCAGCGGGGGCAAGGGTGAGAACGCCGCCCGACTCTGAATGACGCGGAGCGGAAAATGGAAAATCTGAAATATCTGTCGGCACAAATGACCACCCCTGAGCGCCATCCTGGAAATCATAATCTGTTAAACTCAAATCGTGGAGAAATCCCCCGTCAACCGTTGCATCAGTGGACTCTATTACCACGCCGGCGCCGGACTCGACGGCGGCGCGAACCTCAAATTGCCCGGATGCCGCGCTGAAGGCTCCACCCGCCGCATCAACACTGGAAAATTCCAGCACCATGGCGCCCTCGGATACCGCCTCATCAACCACCCATAATAGAACGGCAAAGAAGAAGAGAAAAAGATTAACAATTGTCTTCCGCATCTTCCACATATCCCTCGCCTTCTAAAATTCAAAATCCCACTCACCACAAAGACGCGAAAACACAAAGTGAAAACCTCACCTTTGAGTCTTTGCGGCTTCGTGGTAAAATATAGTTCATGCTTGACCCGTTCATATAGTTCTTTTATAAAATACCCATTATGTTTCGGGCAATATGAAACATCTGTTAAAAAATGTATAAGGAGGACTTATTATGGCTCACAAAATAACGGACGCCTGTATTGCCTGCGGAAGCTGTGTGGATGTATGCCCGGTGGAGGCAATTAGCGAGGGCGACCCTATTTACCAGATTGACCCGGAAGTCTGCACTGACTGCGGAACATGTGTGGAACAATGCCCCGTGGAGGCTATTCAGCCTGAGTAAGAGACCGATAAGATGATTGCTCGGCCGTCCCCAACGGGGCGGCCTCTTCTTTTTCAATCCGCAATGTTATCCGTCAGCCCCTTCAAGGTCTCCGGCTTGTCCCTCTCCACATACTTGCTCTGACCATCCGTGCCGGTCACATTTTCATATACGCCCTCATCGCGCCGCACCAGCTTGGTAAATCCCATCTCCTTATACTTGGAATCCGTGACGGGTGTCGAGACATGAACCAGCGGTATGAGACGTCTCACTGGACAGCCGCACGAGGGGCAGACTGAAAGGCTTTTCGCATTAATGTTCTGTTCAACCTCAAACGCCTTTCCCCTGCTCGGACAACCCTCTCCTGAATGCTCATACTCATACACCGGCATGACTCATCACCTCCCTGGCAAAAGGATATTATATACATAAGTAAATCTCAGGCGTGCCGTCGTTTAAACCTGTGTTTGATTACCCTCATCAGAAATGAGGCATTCCCCGGAAGGTAACGGCGCCAGAGGCGGCGAGGCTCCATTACAAGGCGGAATATCCACTCCAGCCCAATACGCCGCATCCAGACCGGCGCACGCCTCGTCACGCCCGCAACATATTCAAACAGTGCGCCCACACACCACACAACCGGCACACCCATCTCATTCAGGCGAGATGCCGCAAAAATCTCCTGTAGCGGGACGCCCATCCCGATGAGCAAAATAGAAGGATGCGCCTCCACGATATCTTTCACAACCTCCGGCTCCTCATCCGGGCTGAAATATCCCGACCTGCAACCCGCCACCTTTAGATGAGGGAACACATTTTTAATATTTCCCGCCGCCTTTTCCGCCACACCCGGATGCGAGCCCAATAAATAGAGAGAGAACCCCTCATTAGCGCACATGGCGCAGAATTGCGGAAAAAAGTCCCCCGCATTGATGCGCTCCGGCAGTGGCTCGCCCAGAAATTTCGCCGCCCAGACCACCGCCTGCCCATCCGCATAAACACAATCGGCGCCATCAATAATCCGCGCATATGCGGGATTTTTAAAATAAAGATTTATACAATGGGCATTAAGATAGGTGATGAGACGGGGGGGGGCGACTCCGCACGTCCATGCACGCACCCTCTCAAGAAATTCATCCCTTGTGAGGGCATCAATCGTAATCCCGAATGGACTGCTCGTCTTATGTCGGTCTTCTCTCATGACAAAGATTCGCGGGGTTAAAAAAATTAACCCCCGCATCGCCGTGATTAGGGCATTATTGAGTCGCGTGAACCAGGTGGGTGCCCTCACATCCGCTTTTGAGAATCCCGGTTGGCGGTCAATACCGCAAATCCAAGCGGGACATCTCAGCCACGGAAGAATATTTGGACTCCCGTGACTTAGGTGTTGGCCCAATAGATTACCCCCTTATCACAAACGTAGCAGGGGTTAAATCATATATCATTTATCAAACAACTATAAATACAATCTCTCCAAGCCAGTCCAATGTCAAGAAAAAAACTCTATTACGCTCTACTCTCCTGATGTCCGTCTGAGTTGGATTTGTGTCCTGGTGCCTTAGTGGTCAAATAAATCTTGTTCTAATTGTCCTTTACGCATCCGCAAAAGCTCCGGGCGCTATTTTTTTATTGTCTATCCCCACCATGTCAGGGATAATCATGATTAACACGGTGCGGATTCCGAACATACCAGGAAAGGTTTATTTCTATGAGAATTATTTTTGCCGGAACGCCCGATTTTGCAATACCGGCTCTGCAACGTCTGATTGATTCCAATCACGAGATTGTGGCGGTAGTCACCAAGCCAGACCGCCCCGCAGGGCGTGGCATGAGACCGACAGTCAGCCCGGTCAAACTCCTCGCCCAGAAAAACTCCCTGAATGTCCTTCAACCCGAAAGCCTGAAAAATCCCCCCTTTGCGGAAATCCTGAGACCTTACAACCCCGACATCATCATCGTTGCCGCCTATGGCAAAATCCTCCCCGGGGACATCCTTGACCTTCCCGGATTCGGTTGTGTCAACATCCATGCCTCCCTGCTCCCCAAATACCGCGGCGCCGCTCCCATCAACCGGGCAATCATGAACTGCGATACGGAAACAGGCGTCACTCTCATGAAGATGGATAAGACCATGGACACTGGCGACATCCTCATGTCCGAAGGCATTCCCATCCTCGAAGATGATGATGCCCTCTCGGTGACTAATATGCTATCCATACTCGGAGCCGACCTCCTGATGCGCCTCCTCGAACAGTTGGAACGGACGGGTGAACTTAAAGGCGTCCCGCAGGACCACTCAAAGGCAACCTATGCCCCACGCCTTACAAAGGAAATTTGCCGCATCAAATGGGATGACCGCTTTGAGCGCGTCCTCTGCCACATCATGGGTCTCTCCCCAAAACCGGGGGCATTTACACAACTGGGCGACACTGTCTTAAATATCATCCGCGCCGAAACCTTATTCGCCGAAAAGGAAATCCATGAGAAACTGCTGAATACCAAGGAATACACGCCCGGCTGCGTGGTCAAACTCCTCCGCCACAAGGGACCCGTTGTCAGAACTAAAGATGGACTTATTGTCCTCACCCGACTCCAGCCGCCGGGAAAGCGTATCATGAGCGGGCAGGATTTCATCAACGGCGGATATATAAAACTCGGGGACAGATTTGTCTGAATCCCGGCAATCGGAGATCCGCCGAAGTTCTAACGTAGGCGGACCCGACAGGTCAGCGCCAGCCAGGTGGATTCCATCCACGAATTTTCACAAATTAGTGTGGATTCGTGTGAACTTGATTTTTTTGTTTGAAAATCATTACGGTTAATGTTATATATCAAAGCGCATTTTATAACATGGGGGTAAATAAAATGAGACGCCAATTTTTTAATGCGGGTTCGCTCGTCTTTCTGGTTATTGTGATTTGTCTTTCCCCTCTGATTTCTGCCGCCCCGCCCGGCGATGCCAATAATGATGGTAAAATTGACTCGCTCGATATCCAGGCGATTATTGACCATATCCTTGGCAGAACCACTGCAACAGGGGATGCGGATGGCAATCAGGATACAATCATCAACATAGCAGATTTGTTAACTGTCATCAAAATTATATCAGAAAAGACGCCCACGCCCACACCGACTCCCACACCAACTCCGGTTATCATTAACATCAAGGATTATTTCATCCTCTCGCAGAATAGCTGGTGGCACTTCGCAGGCTTCGAGGGAGGCTCGCCGGATGATAATTTCAAATGGACAGTCCTGAGTGATACAATGACTGTGGGCGGGACTAAAAGCGCCGTTAAAATCAAAACCGAAACGGACGAACCCACAGATGAGCGGAACAATGATGTGGACTTCTGGGTTCTGGAACCCAACGGCGACCTGTATTTCTGGGGCTACCATGAGGGCGGTATCGGCGACGCCGCCCTGAAGTCCTCCGTGTCAGTGTGGACGCCACCCTCGTAACCCCCATAGGGAATTACCCATTCCGCGCTAGCACCTTCTTCCTTAAAAAGGGTGCAGGGATGATTGTCCAGGACCAGAAGCCCGACCCCAACGACGCCGAATTACAGGGCATAGATGATGGTCAGGTTGGCGGGGTCAAAATCCAACCGGATATAGCCCCATAAAAGTCTAAGGCGGATTGATTGCATCAGCTTCGGGTGGCCCCACTTATTCATGCGCTCTTATTTTTTCACGAAACCATATTTGGTCAATAATAAATTCCCGTCCTTAATCAGTCCAATCCCCGGGGCGTAATATTTATATTCCTTTCCCTTTTCGAGGTCAGACGTCTCTTCCGTTTTCAGGCAGTTTTCGAATTTTCCCGCGGGCGTCTCAAATATCTCCCTGTTTGATATGATTTCCGCCCTGTCCATGGCGACACCGGGGACGTGTTCCTGGTAATATCTCGCCCCCAGCAGGATGATGCCGGGCATCATCAGTCCAGCCCTGGCATTTTCGGAATCCGCCTTCCAGGCGCCTCCATGACCCACAACTTTGCCATCCTTATAAATGTCCACATCCTCGCCGAAATAAAAAACGCTGTTGGTATCCGTGCACATTGCAAAATAATTCCTTGAAATTTCGGTCAGCTCGCCATTTTCCGTTTCACGCTCCTCCACCACCCTGGTCTCGATATTCCCGATTTTTTTGGTTTCATCAAGGACAGTGACTAAAAGTTTGACCGCGTCTTTTCCATCCTTGCCTTCCAGCGTCAATTGGTAAGACGGTTCAAGAATAAAATACTTATTCTTCCCTGTGGTGGAAAAATGCAGTTCCTCAATGTTGAAGGAATCCGTCCATTGCTTCTGCTCCTCTTTCTTCAATTCTTTGGTTACCTTTACTTCCTTGCCGCCTTCCTTTTTCACCTCTTGTGCCATACTATTTCCGATGACAAAAACCACAGATAAACAAAAGATACAAACCAATATTTTTGCCAGAAGTTTTGTTCCCATAGTCTTACTCCATCTCCTTTCCAAATAATATTGCTCACCTTCCCCTGAACAATTACCCCATCAATATTAAAACAAAATTAAAAATGATAAAATCTTTTGGGGTCAGTTCAAGCCGGCTCGCCTGAAAGGTCGTATGTCTGAGCATCTGTGATTCTGACGCGTATAAATGTGCCCACTTTGAGCGGGCTCGCGGATGAAACGCATGTCACACCGTCCACCTCAGGCGCATCCGCCTTTGAACGGGCAATATACACCCCCTCCTCCGGAAATGCCTCCTCTATAAGGACATCTCTCACACTCCCGATGAGTCGCCGATTCTTCTCCAGTGAGATTTCTGCCTGCGCCCGCATGAGACAGTCAAGGCGGCGCACCGCCGTCACATGCGGAACCTGCGGCTTCTCGCCCGCCGCAGGCGTATCTTCCTCCGGCGAGTAAATAAAAACGCCCACACGGTCAAACTTAAATTCCCTCACCTTCTGGAGGAGATATTCAAAATCCACCCGCGTCTCGCCCGGATAACCCACAATAAATGTGGTGCGGAGTATGACGTCAGGGATGCGGGCGCGCCACTCCTCAAGCATCTCCAGAATCCGCCTGCTCTCATGCAATCGTCCCATCCGCTCCAGTATGCGGGGAGAAAAATGTTGAAGCGGAATATCTATATACGGGCAGACCTTCTCCTCCTCACACATCAGCCGTATGAGCCCCTCCGTCAGCGGACGCGGATAAAAATAGAGGAGGCGGACCCAGAATCTCCCCGGTATGCGGACAATATCTTTCACAAGCCTGACAAGGGCGTCCGGCTCCCCCAGGTCTCGCCCATAGTCATTGATATCCTGCGCCACAAGATTAATCTCCCTCGCGCCGCGACTGACCAGCCGCTCCGCCTCTGATAAAAGAATTCTCCGCGGGACACTCCTGTATGCACCCTTGATACGTGGAATGGCGCAGAAGGCGCACGTGTGGGAACAGCCGTCGGCAATCTTCAGAAAGGCATAAGGGAAGGCATCCAGTTTTCTGCGTGGCATGGAGCGGGTTATTTTCACCTCAGGAAGCCCCGATGAGACCACAATGGGAACTCGTCCGCTTGTCCCGCCCTCCTCCACCATCCGGACAATCTCCCGCCATCTCCCAACACCGACCATCCCATCAATCTCAGGAATTGTGGAAACAAGGTCACGCGCATAACGCTCGGCAAGGCATCCAACCACATAAAGGCGAAAAGGCTTTCCCGTTTTCCTCCGCCTCCCCTTCTCCACCGCCCAGGAAAGGATTGCATCGATGGACTCCTCTTTCGCCGGCGTGATAAAACAGCAAGTGTTGATGAGGAGGGCGTCAAAATGAACGGCGTTTTCGGGCGTGCAGACCTCATGCCCTGCCGCCTCAAAAAGCCCGGCAATATATTCGCTATCCACCGTATTCTTATCGCATCCCAGCGTTACAATCGCCACCCGCATTATTTTTTCCCTTTGCATCACCGATAAATGTGTTTAGGAGTATTAACCCTATGAAAATAAGACAAGCAATAAATTTTAATATCCTGTTGCTATTCCTGGCACTATCGCCCCGGCTGGGGATATTTCTTCTTATACCCCCCACGCCGGAGAAGATTTTAACGCCGCTGAACGACTCCACGGACTACGATTTCCTGGCGCAGGAGATTCTCAAGGGGCGATTCTGCTCTCCGACCGGCGAGCCGACTGCCTTCCGCCCGCCGTTATATCCCGCCTTCCTTGCGATTATATATTTGATTGCGGGGATTCAGAATCTCAAAGCGGTCGCCCTGACGCAGGTTGCGCTGGGGATTCTTAACGCCTTTCTAACACTTTGGGCAACCGAGCGGATGACAAAATCGAAGATGGCGGCGCGACTGGCCGCCCTCGGTGTGGCGCTGTATCCCGCCTTTATCCTGCAAACCGTCCAGATTCTTTCCGAGGACCTCTCCCGCACATTATTTCTTGCATCGCTGGCGTTTCTGATTTCCGGCATGGAGGATAAAAAATTCCGCCGGCTCATTTTGAGCGGAATTATTTTTGGCATTGCCGCCCTGAGCAAATCGGCGCTTCTGGCGGCATTGCCATTTCTGGTCCTCTGGGTCGGATATTACTGGAGCGGACCATTGCGAGATAAATTGAAGAGCGCACTGCTATACTTTTTATTCCCGATTGCGCTCCTTGTTGGGGCGTGGTCGGCGCGAAACGCCGCCATCAGCGGGGGCGAGATTATCCCCGTCTCAACCAATTATCCAATTACATTCGCCCATGGGGTCACCCGCTTTTCATATTATTCCAACCTCTGGTATGGTCGGGAACGGCTGATGCCAGTGCCTGATAATTTTCAGGAACTGACCCAGATGCGCTTTTACCATGGCGTGAAGGAAGAACTGCGAATCGGACGCGAATATGCGCGCAAGGCGATGGAATTTATCAAAGACCATCCGGGATTCATGTTCAGGCTGACGTTCCGTAAGACGCTCCACTTCTGGAGTCCGTTAATAAGGAATTCCAGATTGGCGGAGATTGCGGCATTTGTGACCATGGCGCCTGTTCTCCTTCTGGGATGGCTCGGTGTGATTAAAGGTTTGCTGAAAAACAATTCAATGCGAAGATATGCCATTCTTGCATTGGCGGTGGCTTTGCCGGTTACATTGCCTTATGTATTGAGCCAGCCGGATGTGCGATACCGGGTCGGGCTTATTGACCTTATCTGGATTATATTTGCGGGTTGGATTTTAGCCGGGCTAATTCAAAAAGTTCATCCTCGATATGCTGCCGCATCCAGCGCTCCAGTTCCATCCTCAAATCATGATGTGTCAGATCAAAACGCAGCGGCGTAATGGAAATTTTATTCCGGCTCAGGACAATATCATCATATTCCTCGTCGCCGGTGCTGCTGAGCATCTCCCCGCCGACATTGCGGAAGGCGGGAAGCCCCTCATGCTCCCCACGCGGTTCAAAATAATCCGTATATGTGGAGCGTCCCTGCTTGGAAATTACCACCCCGTGAATCTCTTCCTCTGGCAAATTGGGAATATTAATGTTCAAAAGAATCCCCTCCGGCAGCCCTTTTTCCAGAATCAGGGCGGCTATCCGGGTCGTCAACCTCGCCGCATATCCATAATCTGCCGGCGCATCCCCAAGGGCTGCCAGCGAGACCGCCATGGATGGAATGCCAAACATGAGCCCCTCAATGGCGGCGGCTACAGTCCCGCTGTATAATATGGAATTGCCCGTGTTCTGCCCGCGGTTGATGCCGGATATCACTAAATGCGGCGGCTCCTTCATCAGTCTGGTAATGGCAAACTTGACACAATCCGCAGGCGTCCCTGCCAGTCCATAGCCCCATATCCTTCCATCTATCTTCCTCTCCTCAAGAGTGAGATTATTAAAGAGGGAAATGGCATGTCCTATACCGCTGCACTCGCTGGAGGGCGCAACCAGAGTCACATGGGCAATGCGTGAAATCTCATCATACAGGGCGCGGATTCCCGCCGCATCAATACCATCATCGTTAGAAAGAAGAACTCTATATTTCATAAAAAACCTTTAATGCCCGCTTTTCTGAAAAATCTATTATAGTCTTATATGGAGTTTTTCCCACATTATGCAAGGTCAATTTATCAAAATCCCCGGATAATTTCTCGTCGTGGACGCGCCGTGGCGGGCAGAGCATGCAAAGCACGCTAAGATTAATTTATGGTTTTTTCACCTTCCCTATCACCCATTTCTCAATCCCCCTTCTCTGGATGTCAATATTCAACATCTTCCCATTCGCAACAAACTGAACCTCCCACTCCGCTGTTGAAATCAGGGGTTTGAGATTATTCTTTAGGCTATCGGCGACCATTGCCGCCTCATCCTCGCTGGAACACAGAATCTTCAGGTCGATTTGTAACACATCGCTTGAAATGAGCCTGCACCTGAACCTTACGCCCTGGAAATGACTCCTGGAAAGGACATCCCCAAGAACTGCCGTTACGTCACCGGACTTGGGATATGTCTCCTGAAATTTCTTGAGAATGTTCTCATTCCATTGTTTCTGCCACAAACCAAACCCACTGACCATGTCATCCGTCGCGGATGGAGGCAAAAGGTAATTCCCCAACGGGGATAATCCATGCGGAGATGTTGTGTCCGCCTGAGGCGGATGAGTAAAAAGCAGGGCATCCTTCAGCCTCTCTTCAGAATTGGAGATGAAAATGGCGCGGGGGACAACGGCAAGGTAAATCGGTTCCGCCCTCGCTCCGTCGCTGAAGATATGGCGCGTAAGCGACTTTTCCTTCTCTGTCTTGCGTTCAGGGAATTTCATAACATAACAATGCGCCCTGACCCCCGGCGGCGGGGGAATCTCTTTCACGGCTCTATTCTTATCCCCGCCCAACATTAAAGGAATGACCCATGAGAACCTCTTGATGTTCGCAACGAAGAGATAATTACCCCGCCCCGTCGCTGAATCCATGGCGCGTAAGCGACTTTCACCCATGCCGGCATAAATGTAAAGAAAATGACGCTCATGAAGGAGAAATCCAAGCGAGCTCAAGACAGCTTCGGGGTCTGTCTCTTTTTCACCCGATGGCGCGCCGGTTTTGTCCGTCTCCTTCACCACATTGCGCATGAGCTCCCTCATTGGCTGAGACCTCAGGGCATCCAGCTGAATCCGCGCAAATCCTGAGACTTCAGCGGTGAAAAAGGTCTCCTCCGCCAGCGGGGGATGTGTACGAAACATGAGATAGACAATAATCAATACAAACAGGATAACAGCGCCCAGAGCAATCAGACAACCAACTAAGCACCCCATCCATCTCCGCGACCTCGGCTTCTCAACCGAACCACCACATTGCCTCATACTCATCCTCCACGCTCCGTCGCTGAAGCTATGGAGCGTAAGCGACAATCTTATATAATCACACCTGATTGCAAGCAATTCATTTTTGCAAGTCGCTTGCGCACCTTATTTAAGGTGCTACAGCGCCCAAGGTTGCCGGGTGGGTCTCAACTCATTCCCCGCCTTCCCGGCCGTCGCTAGCGCTTTGGCGGAGTCGGCGTTCAAAGCCTCGCAAAAGCAAAAAAAGAAGCAGATTGAACTTTGGGTTCAATCTGCTTCATACAGACTGTGTGAAGGGAGCTACATTGTTTATTGCTTGACCCTGTAAACATCACCTGGAGTAATGGTGCCATTCGTCGGATCATAGGTGAAAGCCTGTGACGCGCTGTTTTGACCCGTCAAGAGCGTGAGTGACGGCTGGGAGATAGCAGAGTTGTATATGGTTTCAATTGAATTCATAATGGTGCCACTGACGCCAAATCCAAGATCGCCTGGGCCATTAGCATCATTCTCATCCGTGTCCGGACCAAAGCTTGCAACTATCCAGCCGTTGGTA
>JAPLSR010000479.1 GCA_026398545.1 Candidatus Sumerlaeota bacterium
CGACAATGCCGACAATATCTCCAACTCCCTCTCGGCCGACAGACGGCGCTCCGTCAATGTAAATATTATGAGTGTGATCTCCGCTTGTTCCGTTAACGAGAATATTATTTCTTCTGATAAGATATCCGGAGTCGACCCACAGGTTATCCCCAAATATAAGATTATTGATCAAAGCGATATTAATTACCTCAACACCAGCCCCTCCCCACGATTGTGCGCAACCTTCAAAAATGTTATTTATGATGTAGATGTTTTTTGATTTCTGCAGCGTTAATATGGTAAATCTGGAAGAATTAAAAACGTGATTATTGGCTATCAGGATATCGTGGCTATTTTGATAAACAGAAATGGAGTTGGAGTGCACCCCAAATATTTCTGTTACAGTGTTCCCCACAATTTTACTATTGTACGCTTCCATAAACCAAATGCCTTCCCTCGAACACTTAGAGACAAAATTATTGACAACACTTACATTGTTGCCCGACCCCATGACGCCGATGTTTCTTTGATTGTCGTAAATTTTATTTCCTTTGACCGTAGCGTTGTCTCCTCCGGTGCTTACGGCGCCATTTCCCAAGCCGGTCAGGCTTTTTAATAAGCGCACGGTATTATTTTCAAAAATTATATTTTTCCCTGAGGAGGCAAAACCCATCCCTGCGCCGGTTGCAGGGTTTGCGGAATATTTTTGTATCAAGAATCCTGAGAATTTTATATGGTCGGTACTTCGCATGACATGAACGCCCGCGGATAATCTTGAAACAAAATAATTTCTATCGGCAGGATTTCCCGGTCTAGGATAAATATAAAGTCTGTTGGTTTTCTGATCAAAGGCATATTCTCCGGGCGTGTCGATTAAAGCGGGATGTCCTAAAACCGCGTAAAAAATATTGCCGTCCGATCGCTGATAATCGTTTGTCAACGCGTCAAAATTAGTTGTATTCGTTTGAGGGTTATAAGATTTGATTATTCTGTAATCAATAATGTTCGGATAAGTCCAGGCTAAAAGGTATGCGCCATTCCAATAATCGGGATCTGGAGAATTGAAAAATTCGGGATCTTGGATAGAAGCAGCGGTGACACTATTTGAGGTTGTGTTTAATTTTTTTAAACCAACGGGGTTGTCAAAGACAAAAAAGTCATTGGGGTTAGGGGCTTGCGCGGCATACATATGAGCGTCATCTTCATACAATGCCGTCAGCGGATCTTGAATCCCGTCCGGAAGGGTCGTGTAGTAAATATTGCCGTAATTTTGAGAATTGTAGCAATCCGCGGGTGAAGCGCATCGGGTCCACGCAGTATTTATCCTTTCGGACCCGTCTAATATTGCCTGCGTCCCGTCCAAACCGGGCCACTTATCTCCGACAAAATTAATAGGCGATCCGTCAGTCCCCTTATTGTTGGTATCCGCGCAGTATTCACAACCCAAAGAAATCTCCCCAAAATATTTTACTCCCCCTTTAAATGAAATGGTGTCTCCGGGAAATAGATTGACGCTTAGCGGATCACCGACGGCATTTTGATCTCCGAGCGAATGTTTCCATGCCTTCGAGGGGCTCAGTCCGTCATTCAGGTCATTTCCATTTTCATAATCAACATAAAAAGTTAAGGGGCTTCTCTGCGGATCCGTTTTCATTCCGGAGTAAACTTTAATGTCATCGACCGCAAACCAGGACTGGTAAATGCTCGAGTCATAACAATTAAAGCCTATTTTTTCATTTTTGAATCTTTTTACCGCTTCGGAATCAGCATCTGTGATCGCAACCTCGTAATCTCTCCCATTGCCGTATTTGTCGGAATCAACCTTATCCACCTGTATTTTTATCTGCTCATTATTGTTTTCGAAATAAATTTTGAACTTGCCGCGCGCCGGCGCGCTATTAGGCAAAATGATCCAATGATCATCCTCATCACTGCTTAATTTCGTATAAACCCCATCCATGACTCTATAGATTCCGCCATAATTTCCCGCCACACTCATAAAGTAGTAATTATTTGCGTCGAGATAGGAAAAAATTATTTTTGAGGGCCATGCACACCAAAGGGAGACGCTTACCTCGAACGTATAGTTTTGCAAGTTCAGAAAATTCTTATTTAAGATGGTCGAGTCCGTTCTGCCGATGGCCAAATGATTATTATTCGAAAATAAAATGCTGTCTTTGGCGACATTGGCGGTGCCGCTTACTATTTCCCAACTCAATCCCTGAGGGCCATCCGCATTAGCAAAATCACCGTCGGAGAAATCCTCGGAATAAACGAGTACTCCATTTTGCGAGGCACTATCCGCAGGGAATTTTGCAATTAACCCCACCGCATATTGCGCAATCAGCGCCGCATCATAGGCGCTTACGGCGCCGTCTCCGCTGACATCTGCTTGTTGTTCTTGCTCCTGGGTTAACGTGAGCAGGCCTACCGAGCCTTGCCCGGCTAAAGCGGCATCATAGGCGCTCACCTGGCCGTCTCCGGATATATCGCCGTAGCTAGAAGCATAGACGAGCTTGCCAGAAAAAAACCCGGCAACAGCAAGCAGAAGCATTGCTATTGCTAGCTGCCAGATCATTTTTCGGTTATTCCTCTTTTTTTTCATCGCTTTACCTCTAATTCTCCTTACCCCTTTCCGCAGGACGCCGGCCGGTGACTCTTATTGCAAAACATCACCGGTCCTAAGATCGATATTGTTGGCATAGGAAACACCACTAAGCCCGGGGTAAAAAGCTCCGTATGACCCGCTTGCATCCATATAATTATCATGAACCGTACCGCTAACCGCTGAGGGGTATTGGTCGTTACTCCCCGCATGCATCAGGTATGACTCTGCGAGCCTATCCCCGTTTGGTACCGCAAGCATCGTATTGTTGCCAATCTCCCCGTTTGTGATAGAACCGGTGCCGTTGGTGTAGAGCTGGAATCCTTCACCGCCGGCAAGGCTCGGGTGCTGAATCATGGTATTGAAGACAATCTGCGGATTAGGATATGAGCCTCCTCCGAATTGAAGATAATTAAGATGCGCGCCGATGCCCCAACCCCCCTCTTCTAAAACGTTGAAGCGATAGATAATGATGCCGCCGCCACACGCTGAAAGAAAATGCTGTGGAGCGTTTCTAATCCAGTTGTATTCAATAGTCCCTCCCGGACCCAGAAGATACAACAGTTCTCCAAAATCCAAGGCGCCATTTACCCCTCCACCGTCAATATCATTGTATCCAATATAAGTATTTGATGCCGCTGCATCAGCCATAATCGGAACTCCTCCCACAAATTTGCTGTTTATTATGCGGGCGTTTGCTGCCCCGGTAATATAGATACTGTAATTATGAAGAGAGAAATCAAAACCATCCAAGGTACAATTATTGCCAGTGACCCTGATTAAATGATTCACTGTGTCCAGGCTGGCGCCCGATGGCAAGATTCCGGGAGCTGTGGGGTCCTTAAGCACTGTGCCCGTAGGAATGCCAACCCCATAATCAACTCCTGCGACTTTCCACGGTGGACGGGTTGCGTAGCCGTCAAATAATGTGGGGTGCTGAAGTGATGCGCCTGTTGGCGCATTGGCAGAACCATCATTATAAGTAACTTCTTGCACAGGGAATCTTGTAATCAATCCTACTGCATATTGAGCAATTAAAGCTGCATCATAGGCTGTTATTTGTCCCTCACCTGATACATCCGCAGCTTGGATTTGTGCTGGGGTCAAGCTTATTAAGCCTACAGCGCCTTGTGCAATTAAAGCTGCGTCATAGGCGGTTACAACTCCGTCACCAGAAACATCGCCGTAGATAATGGCTCCTGTTGATTTTTCATAGGCGCCTCTATCCCAAACTCCATCCAAACCTCTTACTGCCACATCTAGATCGAGATTATAAGGCCCATTAAGATTTATTCCGGGAGTTGTAGCTGATGAAAGGTGAAAATCTTTATTCGCGCTATCCACAAACGGATCAGCTGCGCTCATATTTACTACTTCATTTGCGCTAGCTGTAGTTTCTCCCCATAAATATAGAAGTGGGGTATTCAAAAATGTATTGTAATCGTGAGAACCCATAGAGCCTTGGGGCAAAGCTACTGCCCCTGTATTCCACCAAAGATTATTGCGCACATCAGCATTGGTAAGCACTCCTGTAACGATAGCGGATATGCCGTAATTAGTGCCGCTTTGCAATCCACAAATGCTATTATTGAAAAACTTGAGGCCATCCAATAAACCTTTATTCACAACCACGACTCCACTGCCATACCAGATAGGTTTAGTGGCTGATAGGATATTGCCATAAAATTCCCAATTCTTATTGCTCCCGGCTCCAATCTCAATAACCGCTGTTCCATCAATATCTTCCCAGAGGTTATAGCGCATGATTAATCCGTTAAGATTGCCATTGCCTATAAATCCGACTCCGTGATATCCGGAAGTGCTGCGATTACGAGCAATAATGCTACTTTCCAAGAGCATATTTTCTCCGCTGCCAATATTGAATGGGGCTCCGGAAATGTCATGCAAATAAAGGTATTGCATAACACAATTTTTTATTAAATAAGCTCTGTTATAATTATCCTCGCTATAAGTAAATATCCCATTTGTTCCTGCGGTTGTATCTGGAATACTTTGGCTATTCACGCCATCGATTTCAATGTGACGCAAAGTTAACCCATCAATATCACCCGGTCCGTGACCAAGACCGATAAAAGAAAAAAGCACTGAAGAGCCGCTTTGCAAATACTGCATTCTTATGCCATAGCTTCCGGGATTTGAGCCAGATCCGATTTGCCCATCAATCGTGTAATAACCCGTGCGGAAGAACCATCCTGCGGTGTTCCACTGGGCGATCTTAGTACCGTAGCCTGCATTCCAACCAACATCAGTTCCGTGATCAGAGGCGGTCGCCTTTTTTATAATAATTGGCGTAGTGCCCGTTTCGACATCGCCAAAATCATGACTGGCATAGGATATATCTGAGCCAGCCAGATAATAGGTATCCCCTCGGGTAAGATCGGCCGGTAGGTCTTTCCACGCATTGACCCAATCGGTACCGTCCTGACTGCCGGCTGCGTCGGGACAGACATAGTGGACGGCGGCATAGGCAAAATTCCCAGATAATCCCAGGGCAGACAAGAGCATTAGCATACAAGAGCAACAATGCAGTAAAACACCGGGACGTCTGCAGCTTTCCGTCTTCTGTTGTCTGTCTTCTGCTTCTCTTTTTTTCATAACGCGCCTCTTATTTCTTAAATCATTTATACGTGACACCGGGATAAGTTCCGCTCACCGGGATTGTTCGCGCAACGTCAAGCCAAGAATCTTCAACAACAACATTAGTACAGGTAGTCATCGGTCTATAAGCAGAAGGCAGCGACCAATAGATGCCTCCGGTTCCGGAAAAGATGCACGATTTCATGTAAAGATGAGTCACTGGGCCATCGCGGGCATCCATATAGAATTGATGGCCGCCCGTCGCCATGTGGCAGTTGACAATCGCCATGTCTGTTTCACCGCCACTTGAAAGCCCTTGGGAGCCGGCCATCCGGTCAGTGGCTATTACGCCGTACCAAATTGTGTTATGGCCACAACCGTTCTGAATGACATCGGGGTGAGGCGGATTGTCTGGAGTAATTCCTGATGAGTCAATGTCGCTGGCAACAGAGTTAATGACTACCCATGAACTAGAATAAGCATCTTCCCCATACTTTGTGACAGTTGTATTGCGGGTAAGCACCATTCCGCGGGCGGCATTCTGTACATTGCTGATCGCGCAGTCAGTGATATATATTCCACCATCCCACCCGCGCGATGCAAAACACCCGAGATCAGCATCTCTTCCTGAGCCCATCAATGTGCAATTATCAAACCAGAGAACGGCATTCGATTCATTCTTGTGAGCTAATGCGGTATTGTAAACTGTCAATCCTTTTACCCGAACAAGCAAAGTATCCATTTCAGTAGAAGAACCGCTTGAAGTTATACGCACTTGCTCTCTGGTCAACCCCGGAGCAGGCATAACAGTAAGAAAACCTTTTTTTGTGGCCGGGTCAGGCCATTCGCCATTTGCCCAATTGTAATCACCGGCCATTAAATAAATGATGCCATTGCTTGCGTCGCCACCATTGGCAATTTCAATGGTTTTGGCTGCTTTGTAGATAGTTCCAAAGGGATTGCCTTGAGTGCCATCGCCGGATGTATTGCTACCGGTTATTGACACGTAGACGGGAGTGTGGGTCAAGGTGCCGCCTTTATTAGTGTTGAGAAACATAGAGTGCTCGCCGTTATTGACGCTATCCCATGTAGGCATCGGACCTCCCAGTACCCTCGGCACCCCTATCTTTGGATAGGCAATCGCCCTTACTTCAATAGGGCCGTCGGTGGAAAATTTTGAGGCATCGAGTGTCGCCCAATACTCAACCACTCCATTGCTAGGATTACCCACACCCGAATGGTTTGCTGTCTGTGGATTAAGTGTCATCTCACGCACTGCAAGCCACGGTCCGCCGTTGACGGAAAATTCCACGCGATCGATGCCGCTTATATGAAAGGCAGCGACTCCAACATTAAAGGTTGAGTCGAAGGTTTGATAAGGCACCACATCCCATCTGGCAATCGCTTTCGCGTCGCAACCAAAGTCTTCTGAATTTCCGACGGCTGCGGGTTGCTCGGTAGGGCCGGTCCAACCAGTACCGGGAATTAGTACTTTGCTGATAGCTATATCTTCTACAGGAAACTTATTAATTAAGCCTACGGCATATTGGGCAATTAACGCAGCATCAAAGGCAGTTACTTGATTATCTCCTGAAACATCGGCCGCGGTTAATTGAGTGGGGGTAAGGTCTACCGAACCTACTGCGCTTTGTGCGGCTAAAGCTGCATCATAGGCGGTAATTGTTCCCTCTTGCGAGACGTCCCCGTAGATAAGAGCGGCATGAGAGGGTTCGATTCCAAAGATAGTAGAACCTAGGACCAGGATAAGGGCTAGAGTTAAGCTATGAAGTTTCTTGGTCTTCATTCTTATTTCATTCATCCGGTGTTCTCTTTATTTGGTACTAAATTTACTTATAATCAGACAACAACTAAAAAACCCTTAGATTATAAGAACCTAAGGGTTTTATACCATCGAAGCCTCCCTTAGGCAGCCCTGCTGCCCGCCAATGATTCTAGTGGCTGGCCAGGTGCTTTGTGTCAGAGCATCACTGCTCTTTCACCTTTTTCTAAAGCGGCTTAATAATAAATATTATATTCTAATCAAATCTATCATAAGTATAACATTT
>JAPLSR010000476.1 GCA_026398545.1 Candidatus Sumerlaeota bacterium
CCGCCCAGGCTTATTATTTCTGTCATGATGCGCCAAAATCAAGCGCCACACTGTGGGAGAACTTTGACCAGCTCTCTGTTTTCCAGAATGTCGCGATGCTTGTTCTGGGAATGGTAAATGCCATTTATGTCTATCACTGGAAAAACCTCCCGCAAGAGGCAAGAAAGATTGTCAAGATTATGAAGGAGGAACTGATTCAGTTTGAAACCGCCTATCAGCGATACAACCTGGCGGAATTTGGCATCACTGAGGTGGAGTGGAAGGACGCCATCAAAAGTGCGGCTGAGGATTCACCCATGAATGTTGTGGAGCGCGCCACGCGCCGCATTGCCGCGCGGCATCTGCGACCTCTGGGATACCGTCGTGAGTTCTCCCTCGAAGATGAAAACATCCTGTCCAGCGTTGGGCATATCTGGAGTAGCGAGGTTGTAAATACAAATTACAACTGGGAAAATCGCTATTTCTGCGGTCTGAAGGAGGAATAACACACCCAAAACCACGGATGCCCATGTGGATATGCGGTATTTATTCTTCCACGTGATGATTGGGGTTATTTCCCAGTGAAATCAAACGGTAAGGAATCGTGCCTAAGAAACTTCACTCCTTTCGCCATCTCCTCGAATATGCGGGTGTTCTCTGCCTGAGAGGGGTCTTTCGTCTCCTCCCCTTCGGAATATCCATGCGGTTTGCCTATCATGCGGCGCCCATATTATCCGCCATTTTCCCCATCCGCAGGAAAATAATTCTGGAAAATCTGCGCACCGCCTTCCCTGAGGCTGATGAGAAAAAACTCTCGTCCCTTGTGAGGGAGACCTACCGGAACTTTTTCCTCCTCATTGTAGAATTCATCAAATATGAACAGAGAGATTTGAATGCCCTCATGACCCAGATAACGGAGATTGAGGGGGAGGAATATTTCAACGAGGTGGGCGGCTGTGAAAAACCCTTCCTTTTTATCACGGCACATATCGGGAACTGGGAGCTTATGGGTGCATATTTTGCCGCGCACCATATCCCATTTTCCGTCCTTGCCAGACCCATCCATAATATCCATGTTGAACGCCTTGTGAACAGGATGCGGAAAAGGAAGGGTCTCAATGTAATCTCCACACAGGATTCCCCCATCAGGGAGGTGCTGGAGACGCTCAAAAGGGGGAAGTGCGTGGCATTTCTCGCCGACCAGGACGCCCGGCGGGCTGGAATCTTTATAGACTTTTTTGGCAAACCGGCATCCACATTTACAGGTCCCGCCCTCTTTTCATTTAAAACCGGGCTCCCCCTCCTGCCTATCTTTGACATTCGCACAGGGATTTCCACCCATAAGGTTATTATTTTCCCGCCTATATACCCGTCGCAAAGTGAGGCGGAACGTGAGGCAACCATACACGACATAACGGAAAAACACACCCGCATCCTTGAAGATATTATCCGCAAATATCCCGGACAGTATTTCTGGTTTCATCGCAGATGGAAGACACATCCCCAGTGAGCCATACTAACCGCAACTTCCCCTGCTAAAAACCATTATTGACAACCGGATTTCAAACCGCACAAGTATTCCCTTTGTTATTATGCGAATCTTCAGATGAAGGTCAGATTTATGGAAAAGGCAATCATGTCGGGAAATGAGGCCTTTGCACGAGGGGCATGGGAGGCGGGTGTCAATGTCGGTGCGGCGTATCCAGGCACACCAAGCACGGAAATCCTCGAAAATCTTGCGAAATATCCGGATGTTTATTGCCAGTGGTCTCCCAATGAAAAGGTGGCGGTGGAGTTTGCCGCCGGAGCCGCCCTCGCAGGGGCGCGCTCCATCGCATGCATGAAGCATGTGGGGCTTAACGTAGCCGCAGACCCTCTCATGACTCTCGCCTACATCGGCGTGAAGGGCGGAATGGCGCTCATTGTGGCGGACGACCCCGGCATGCACTCCTCCCAGAACGAGCAGGACACACGCCAGTATGCCCGTTTCGCCAAAGTGCCTATCCTTGAACCTTCCGACAGTGAGGAGGCGAAGGAGTTTGTCGGGCTTGCCTTCAAAATCTCGGAAGAGTTCCGCACACCGGTCATCGTCAGGTCCACCACCCGCATCTCCCATTCAAAAAGCATAGTCACACTTGGCGAGCGCACGCCCCACAAGGCCGACGGATATGAAAAAAATCCCCAGATATATGTGCCTGTGCCGGTGAATGCGCGCAGGATGCGCATCGCCCTTGAGGAACGGCTCGGAAAACTCGGCGAGCTTGTCTGCCATCTTGAGCAGAATGTCATCATTGAGGGTTCATCCGAGCTGGGTATTATAACCTCCGGCATTGCCTATCAGTATGCGGCGGAGACCTTTCCCGAAGCCTCCTTCTTAAAACTGGGGATGAGTTTTCCATTTCCAGATGAGTTGATTCTGCGTTTTTCAAAAACGGTGAAGCGTCTCCTTGTGGTTGAGGAGCTGGATAATTTTCTTGAGGAGCATGTGCGGGCTCTGGGGATTTGTGCCGATGGACGCAAATATATCCCGGGCATCGGGGAGTTGAACCTTGATATCCTTGAGGAGGCGCGTCGCAAGTTGGAGGGTCGCCCCGAGCCGGAGAAAAAACCGGTGAAGCCGTCGCCTAAGGTGCCGCCCCGCCCGCCTGTCTTCTGCCCCGGATGCCCACACCGCGGCGTCTTTTTTGAAATCTCAAAACTGAAACCCGTCGTCATTGGCGACATCGGATGTTACAGTCTCGCAGTTTTCCCGCCCCTCTCCGCCATGGACATGATTCTCTGCATGGGGGCGGGAATTTCCAGCGCACACGGGGTGCAAAAGGCGGAAACAGGACAGAAGGTCGTGGGAGTCGTCGGCGATTCCACCTTCTTCCACTCAGGCATCACCGGATTGCTCGACATCGGCTACAACAAAGGCAGGCTTGTGATTTTTGTATTGGACAACCGCAGCACGGCCATGACGGGGCATCAGGACCACCCCGGCACAGGGCGCACCCTCACGGGACAGCCAACACACGAAGCCTCCATCGAAGCCTTTGCCCGCGCCTGCGGCATCCGGCGTGTTGTCACTGTCAACCCCTATGACCTCCAGCATCTGCGCAAGGTCATTAAGGAGGAGATGGAGGCAGATGAGGCATCCGTCATTATCGCACGAGCGCCCTGCATACTTCTTGAGCAATCCCGCCGCCTCGGAGAGCCGGTGAGCATTTGCAGGGATAAGTGCAAGACATGCGGGGTCTGTCTCAAACTCTCATGTCCGGCGCTGGAGAAACATCAGGTGCCGGATGGGACTTTCACCATAGCTGTGAACCCCGTCCTGTGCAGGGGATGCGAGCTGTGCATCCAGGTGTGTCCAACCGGCGCAATCAGCAAATCATCAGGTGAGAAAGGTTCATGACCATGGGAGAGACGACCAACATTGTCCTTGCGGGAGTTGGCGGACAGGGCATCTTGCTCGCAAGCAGGCTCATCTGCGAGGCGGCGCTCGCCGAAGGTTATGATGTCAAGGCAAATGAGGTTCACGGCATGGCTCAGCGGGGCGGAAGCGTCATCGGACAGATACGTTTCGGCAAAAAGGTCTATTCACCGCTTGTGAAATTGCATTCCGTCAATTACCTTCTCGCCATGGAGATTATAGAGGCGGTGCGATACGCCGATTATCTTGCGCCGGACGGACTCGCCCTCATAAACACACAGCGCATCATACCCACAACGGTAAGCTCGGGTCAGGCGGATTATCCCGCCGAGCCGGAGATGCTGGTCAAAGAGACATTTGAGCGTTTTCAGGTGGCGGATTGTCTGAAACTGGCGCTGGAGGCTGGCGATGCACGTTGCACGAACGTAGTCATGGTTGGCTGGCTATCGCGTCATCTTTCCTTCAAAGAAAAAACCTGGCAGGTCGCGCTTGAGCGCAGTGTCAAAAAGAAATTCCTTGCCATAAATCAAAAGGCATTTGCGCTGGGGCAGGCGTTATAATTGTTTAAGTCTTCCCAAATGGGAATTCATCTCCAAATAATACTCGTCCTGTAAAAAAAGAGACCGCTTGATAAAGGCGGTCTCTTTGATTGTTGTGCTCTAAATTTACCTGATAAGCTTCCAGTCTTTAACTTCTGTATTCGGCGGACCGAAATGTGCCGTCACGGATTTAGGCGCATCCATCGTAATGCTTTCATTGGGATTACTGCTTGTTATAGCGCCTGTCCAGTTGATGAAATGCGGGGAACCAACAATTGATGTCGCCTGAAGTGGAACCACCACGCTGGAATCATACCATCCGCCAGTAGCAGGCGTAACACCGCATCCCGATGGTATTGGCGATGGGTCGGGAATGATTGTCAGCTGATACTGCGTCTTCCAGTTCCATGTGATTGAACTCGTTTCTGTAATTGTAATATCAACTGAAGTTCCACTGCCACTTGCAGGAACATTGCCCGTCCCTGTCCAGCCTGTGCAGACATACCGAATGCCCGCGCCGCCGCTCACAGGACTCACTACCGAGAGACTTACAAGAGTTCCGCTGGTGTAATAATTGTCACCGACCGCTGGCGAAGGAGAACCATAAGCCGAGGCAACGGTCAGCGTGTTAACGGTATCAAACTGGGCGAAATTAGAACGTGGCTTTGCACCAATAAACGGAAAATCGCCCCCAACATAAACTGTTGACCCTGATACATCAACGGCATTGACATCACTAATTGGGTTAGGATCAGGATCCCAGTCAGTGGCATTACCGGAACTGTCCAGTGCGGCGATGTGATGGCGTGCCTGCCCACCGATATTCGTGAACCAGCCACCAGCATACACAGTGGACCCCGACACCACAAGTACATCGACAAGAGAGTCTGAATTCGGGTCCCAAGACGTGGTGGCACATGTCGTCAGGGCATCCAGCGCGGCTATATGATTGCGACTCTGCCCGCCGATTGTCGAAAACCATCCTCCTGCATATACTGTTGACCCAGACACCGCAAGGGCAAGAACCTCAAAATCTGGATTCGGATCCCATGATGTTGCGTTGTTAGTGTTCACTGTTGCATCCAGTGCGGCAAGACGGTTACGGGTCTGCCCGCCAATGTTCATAAAATAGCCACCCACATAAACCGTAGACCCAGACACCGCAAGGGCAGCAATGAAATTATCTGCGTTTGGATTCCAGGACGTGGCGGCGCCCGTCGTCAAGGAATCCAGCGCGGCAATGTAGTTGCGCGCCTGCCCGCCGATGTTCGTGAAACCACCCACCGCATACACCGTGGAGCCCGATACTGCAAAGGCGGTGATTATGTCATTTGCATTCGGGTTCCAAGACGTGGCGTTGCCCGAACTGTCAAGGGCGGCGATGTAGTTGCGCGCCTGACCGCCGATGGTTGTAAACCCGCCCCCCGCATACACCGTGGACCCCGACACTGCAAGGGCACAAACAAAGCCGTTTGCATTCGGGTTCCAGGACGTGAGGGCGCCGGAACTGTCCAACGCGGCGATATGGTTTCGTGTCTGCCAGTTGACACCCGTGAAATCTCCACCCGCATATACCGTAGACCCCGATATCGCGAGAGTAAGAACCGTGTCGTTCGCATACGGGTTCCAGGACGTGGCGTTGTTTGTGTTTACCGTTGCATCCAGCGCGGCGATGCAACTGCGATTTTGACCACCTATGTTTGTGAAAGAGCCACCGGCATATACTGTGGACCCTGACACCGCAAGAGCACAAACTACAGAATTTGCATTCGGGTCCCAGGACGTGGCGTTGCCGGAACTGTCCAGCGCGGCGATGCAGTTGCGATAATGCCCGCCGATGGCTGTGAAACCGCCTCCCGCATACACCGTGGACCCCGACACCACAAGGGCAAGAACATAATCATCTGCACCAGGGTTCCAAGACGTGGCGTTATTTGTATTCACTGTTGCATCCAGCGCGGCGATGTGGCCACGAGTATAACCCCCAATTGTAGTGAACTCGCCCCCAGCATACACCGTGGACCCTGACACTGCAAGGGCATAGACAAAATAGTTTGCATTCGGGTCCCAGGACGTGGCATTGCCGGAACTGTCCAACGCAGCGATAAAGTTACGTATCTGCACACCGATTCTTGTGAAATATCCCCCAGCATATACCGTGGACCCCGACACCGCAACGGCACAAACTACATTATTTACATCCGGGTTCCATGATGTGGCAACACCCGACGTCAGGGCATCCAGTGCGGCAATGCAGTAACGCGTCTGCCCGCCGATGCTGCTGAAATTTCCCCCGGCATAAACCGTGGACCCTGATACTGCAAGGGTAAGAACCGAGCCGTTTGAATTCGGGTTCCAGGAGGGATCTACCGTGCAGTCGGAAAGAATATGCGCAATCCCATTGCGTGTGACGCTCCCTACCTTGGTAAAGGAACCTCCAATAAACCATCCTCCCGAGCCATCCGGAACGCACGCATCTATTTCTCTGTTCACCTTGGGAAACGTGGATAGTTTGTTTCCGGTGGTTGTGTCAATTGGCACACCATATCCTATATAAGGGCCAACCTCTGTGAAATTCCCCCCGATATACACCTTGTCCGTTGTGCTGACAATGGCATTGACCGTTCCGTTGGTCATCCACGTTTCTTCACGTGGTATTGAGCTCAGTTGAGCAGAGGCAATTTGTGTGGCAATTGCCATCGCCAGAAAACACGCAACGCAGGCAACACAGATTTTCATCTCTCCTGGGACATAATTCTTTTTATTCATGCTCTTATAACTCCTTTTTATGGAAATAATTGAAAATAACTGGCAGGTAATTTTGAAGCGTTAGAAATTTTATCCATCATAAAATACAATATTTGTCATACCTCAACATGTTAATAAATTTGCCGAAGTAAAAAAACATTCGGCTTGTAAATGCAAGAAAAAAATAAATTACTTTGAAAAAATGGCTGCAAGGCAGTGAGAAGGCTGGGAATGTCAAT
>JAPLSR010000420.1 GCA_026398545.1 Candidatus Sumerlaeota bacterium
AGAATGCTCCTACGTCCTCGGCAATCCGCCGTTTGTGGGCGCGAAATTTCAAACATCGGAGCAAAAAGCCGATGTGAAGCATGTGGCGGGACGCATCGAGAATTCCGGCCTGCTAGATTACGTGACCATGTGGTATTTCAAGGCAACGGAATATATCAAAGGCACGGACATCCATTGCGCTTTCGTCTCCACCAATTCCATCTCCCAGGGCGAACAGGTGGGCGTTCTCTGGTCCGAATTGTTCAATCGCGGCGTTAAAATCCATTTTGCCCACCGCACCTTTTCATGGCAGAGCGAAGCAAAAGGCAAAGCCCACGTGCATGTGGTGATTATCGGCTTTGGATTAAAGGACATAGTCGGTAAACGCATTTTTGAATATCATGACATCAAGGGCGAACCTTCGGCTATTCCAGCCTCCAACATCGCGCCATATCTGGTCGAAAGCGGGGACATTACTATTCAGAACCGTTCCAAGCCATTGTGCGATGTTCCGGAGATAGGCATTGGTAACAAGCCAATTGATGGTGGTTATTACCTTTTCGACGACAATGAGAAGAATGAGTTTCTTAAACTTGAGCCTGAAGCGAGGAAGTTCTTTCGCCCATGGATGGGTGCTGAAGAATTTCTTCATGGCTACCATCGCTGGTGTCTCTGGCTGGGAGATGCTTCTCCCCAAGAGCTGAGAGAATTGCCGGAATGCCGTAAACGGATTGAGGCCGTCCGGAAACTGCGGTTTGAAAGTAAAAGCGAGCCTACCAAGAAACTCGCCCAAACACCGACAAGGTTCCATGTCGAGAATATGCCAATACAAAGTTATCTTGCTATTCCAAGAGTATCCTCTGAAAAGCGTCCTTACATTCCAACAGGATTTTTAAAACCGCCTGTTTTAGTGGGTGATCACTGTCATATCTTCCCCAGCGCCACGCCTTATCATTTCGGTGTTCTGACCAGCGCCATGCACATGGCATGGGTTCGGCAGGTCTGCGGGCGGCTTGAATCCCGATATCGTTATTCCGCAAAACTCGTTTACAATAACTTCCCCTGGCCGATGGACGCGACGGCGGCGCAGCGGGAGAAGGTCGAGGAATGCGCCCGGAATGTGCTGGACGTCCGGCAGGGTTATCTGGACAAGGGCGCAACGCTGGCTGATTTGTATGATCCTCTCACCATGCCCGCGCCGCTGCTCAAGGCGCATCAGTCTCTCGACCGCGCCGTGGACCGCTGCTACCGCGCCAAGACCTTCAAGAGCGAGCGCGAACGGGTCGAATACCTCTTCCAACTTTACGAACAAATCACTGCGCCCCTCGCGCCCTCAGCGCCCTATAAAAAGACCCGACGCGGAAAAACCAAACACCAGAAATGAGACAATACAAACTTGCGCGGGGACGGAACACTGACTACCTATTTATTCTCAACATATTTTTCTTGCCCCGGTTCAGCGGTCTTTCCATAATCGCTATCGATTTGATCGGGACAGATAGATGTTAATTTTGAAGCGCCTGTATCATTTGGAGTGGAGTAAAGACCTATGAAACACACATTTTTACTCTGTGTGGAGAATGAAGGCTACGAAGCATCTCTGGAACTGCGAAAGTTGTATGAAAAAGTTCCCGACATGGAGGCTGTACTGCACAATCAAGTCAGAATCATTGATGAATCCGGAGAGGATTACCTTTATCCATCGGAGTATTTCTCGCCCGTCAGACTTCCGATTCAAACAAGAAGTCGAATTACAAACAAGATACCTGAGAAAACAATCCGGCGGTCGGTTCTCAGCCGTCGCTGATCGTTGTCTTTGCAGCCATTATTTCATAAGACCCTGTCAAAAAAAATAATCGGGTAATGGGATACGTGATATTTTATCCGATGAGGGAAACTGTGCCACGACCGGCACGACCGGGATTGGCGCCCTCGTCCTTTGTGCCAAGATAACCCTCATACAGGGCATCTACAAAGGAACCACGCTTCTTGATGGCAATCAGGGTCTCTACAATTTTATCCTCAAGAAAGTGCTCGTATTCGTCCGCCTTTGACGTTGGCTGGAATGAGGCATGACCCAGAAAACGCAGTGTTGTGCGAATTGCGTTGAAGGAATCTATGCGCGAACCGATGACAATCGGTCCCCGGCTATATGATTCATCCGTGGAGGCGACAGTCACGAGGTCTGTGTCAAGGGCGGCGCACAAGCCCGCATGAAGCGCCGTCGTGGTTGCGGACTGGCAGCGGTCATCCTCGTGAGTGAAAAATCCCACCGGCTCGCCGGGCCAGAGAGGGGCATGAACAATCTTACGCAAGACGCGCGCCTTCGCCACGTTGTAATCAATCCAGTTGTTATCCATCTGACCGTTCAGCATGGCGTAAGGGGAGTAGCAGAAGAGGGGCTTCAGAATTGGGCGCGCCCCAAGCTTTATCCCCAGCATCAGCGTGACGAGCATCGCCGTCAGGCATTTATAAGTCGGGATGCCGCTCAGCTCATCATTGGATGGCATATCGAAGGGGAACCCGCCCCTGACATTTTGCTTCATCGCATAAATGGCGTCCACGAGGAGACGCTCCGGGTCTGTGCCCGCATTGAGCGAGCCATAAACGGGACTGATTTTTCCGAAGTCCGCACCCACAAGACGGGCATACAGTGCGACCTCAGGTGTGTTCAGTCCGCGATGATAACGAACCTGGAAGTATAAATTCGGGCGCAAGCGCTCCTTGACCAGCCTGATATTCTCAAGGGTCGGGATAGTGCCGTCCTCCTCGTGTGTGACGAGTCCTGAGAGAAGCCCTTCATGCCGCGCCACCCAGGAGGGGCAGATGAAGATTGTCCCATCCACACCCCACTCGGCGGCAATGCGGTTGTGCATGGCGTCCATGACGGGGCAGCCGCTCCCTGTAAAAAAGATGATAAGCGGTCGCCGCCTGTTGTGATGCATGGGACGCGTGATGCCGCTATCCTGCACGGCGTCAAGCGCCCTGATTTCCTCGGGCAGGAGTTTGCGGGTTCCAGTTATATATTTGCCTTCCCTGTAAAAGGCAACAATCTGCTCGCCGCAGAGATTGAGGTAATCTTCAAGGAGACGCTTTTTTTCCGCATCGCCCTGCGCCATGAGCATTTGTTCCATAATCTGCGCCCGCTGGATGCCGGGAGAGGTGCGCCTCTGCGCCCAGTCCAGAATCTGCTCGCAGATTTCATGAAGGAGGTCCTCAATCTGTTTGTAGCGGAAGAGATAGGAATAGTGCGCCGTGACGTCATATTTTCCCGTTCGGAAGGCGCTTTTTGCGGGGATGTATTCCCGTCCTTCGAGCCATGCGAGCGCCTGCGCGGGCGTGGCGCTGGCGTCAAAACCCTTGTCAAAGCCGAGTTCTGCGGCAATCTGAGGCGTGATAGCCTTGCCTCCAATAATGACCTTAGATTTTTTCCGGACACCGGCGGCATCGAGGAGGTCAATGAGGCGTGTCAGGAGTACCACAACGCCATAGCCCATGGTGCGGCTGACCAATATATAATCGTATTCTTGCTGGGTTGCTTTTTTGACGACCTCCTCCGCAGGAAGGTCTGGCGGAAGCAGATCCGTCGTATGCCCCGCGTCATCCAGCGCCCGCCGAATC
>JAPLSR010000036.1 GCA_026398545.1 Candidatus Sumerlaeota bacterium
GGCACCTTGATGATGAGGTTTGCGCCATTTCTGCCGGACATATTTTTCCCGCGTCCGTTTTTGCCGTGTTCCGCCCTCTGGTATGGGCGGTATTTGAGGTCGAGAAGGGTTGCGAGATGGGCATCGGTCTCAAGATAAACAGAGCCCCCGTTGCCCCCATCGCCGCCATCAGGTCCCCCGCGCGGGACGTATTTTTCACGGCGGAAAGAGACGCATCCATTCCCCCCATCACCCGCCTTCACGTGAATCCTGACGTGGTCGATAAACTTTTTTTCCGCTTCCATGCAAATCCTTACCCGCACCTGTTATGATTTATATTAAGGTGAAAGTTTCTCAATACTGTTTATCAAATTTGGGGGTTTGCTCCTCTTCGGGGCGGCGGTGCCAGAATGAGTCAGAGTCTGCGGGGAATTTCAGAAGAAGCCGGTCGCGCCCGCGGAGCCTGAACCATAGCCCTATAGGGGTGATAATGCAGAAGTAAACGAATCCGAGGAATAGCCTTGAGGTTGTCCAGACAAGGGCTTTTGTAATTGTGCGCGCAACGGCGTCAGCCGGTCTCAAAATTGCCGGGTGAACTGCAATCCCCGCCAGAAGATACAGGCAAAACCACCAGGGGATGTGAAAATAAGGTTTATGCCGCAGAAGTAGAACGCCGCCCAGCGCCCCGAGGATGAGTGCAGGCAGAACCGCACGGCGCTTCATTTGTTCTTGAAATTTTTTATCTTTATCCATTTATTTCTTTTTATCTTGTGTGTTGAATATGAAGTCATTCTCATAATTGAGAGTGGGCGATTCTGCAATGGGAAATTTTATCCGCTATCATTCTCATCAGAGGGGGATGTAAAATTAATGAGGTCATTCCGTGTGGAAAAGATAAAAACATCCCGCAAGGGGCATCAGACAGGCGCTGATATCCTCTCACATCCTGATAATCCCCCCATCGCCCCGCATTCTGGTTCTCCACTCCGGCAAAATGTGCGCAGACAGGTCTATATTCTTATATTTCTAAACCTCCTCCTCTTCGCCAACACCCTTTCCAACCGTTTCAGCTATGATGATATGGAATATATCGTTCGGAACCCTGTCATTCAGAACCCGCAAAATTTTCTCTCCCTCTTCACCCAATCCTATCCGCCGCACAAACCCACCCTTTCGCTCTACCGTCCATTGGTTTCCGTCTCTTATATGATTGACTGGTGCCGGAGCCTGCATCCCAGTGAGTTTGCAGACCTGCATTTCAACGACCGTGTGGAGATGCCCTTTTTTCACCTTACCAATATCGCATTTCACATTGGTGCGGTGCTGGCGCTCTTATTTCTTGCGCGTGGGCTTTTCAAGGATGGGCGCATTGCCTTCGCCTCAGCGCTTATATTTTCCGTTCATCCGGTTCATGTGGAAATTGTTGCATCGCTTGTGGGGCGTGCGGAGTCCATGTGTGCCATGTTCTATTTACTCTCGCTTATTTTTTTTGTGAGGGGACGTGAGCGTGGCATGCTTTTCACACCTCGTCTCGTGATTTCCTATCTCTTTTTCCTTGCCTCACTTCTATGCAAGGAGAGCGCCATCACGCTTCCGGTCACCATCTTATTAACGGACTGGTTTCTGGCGAGTCGGAAAAGGGAGGGGTCGCCTGCCGGAACCCACGCTATTTTCCTGCGCAACGCCATGCTCCGCGCCTTTCCTTATGCCGCCGTCTTCCTTTTTTACATTGTCATCCGACTCCACATCCTGGGGAAAATCGGGATACCGAGGTCTGGCTGGTATTTTGCGGATGAGACGACCCTGCAACGGCTTGCCGCCATGTGCGTGGGGATGTTGACATATCTCAGCCTTCTCATCGCCCCCGTTGCAATGAGTCCGGATTACAACTTCCCGGTGCGCATCTGGGGACCGGTCTGGGCTTGGAAGCCCGCGGGTTTTCTCAATGTATGGGCGCTCGCCGGACTTGGTGTCATTATTATATATACCGCTTTCACCCTTCGTTCCGCTGAACGCAGAAAGGCGGAGGCATATCCGCTCCTCTTTTTCCCCATCGCACTCTTTCCCTTCTCCAATATCATCCCGTTCGGGGACTTTATTGCGGAGAGATTTCTTTACCTCCCTTCTGTGGGATATTGTCTGCTCGTTGGGATTCTTTATGCACGGTTGAGGGAGAAGGAGCGCTATGAAAAATTGGCTATTACCCTCCTTTGCCTCCTTATTTCGTTTTATTCCATGCGCACATTTTTAAGGAATCTTGACTGGCGTTCCGGTGTTACACTGTGGGAGGCGGAGATGCGGCAGAACCCGCGCAATGCGGACAGATTTGGCGCCCTCGGGGCGGATTATGCCATGGAGCGCAGCGACCATCTGGTCAAGGGAAATATCTATCGTGAGAAGGGGGATTTCCAGAAGTCCGCATATCATCTTGAACTGGCGCGGGATTATGAGGACAGGGCGCTGAAAATGCTGGAACAGGGGATAAAGGAACAACCGAGGGATGTCATGAACCTTTACAACTACGGAACGCTGTGTGTGGAGATGAGGGAGCCCGACCTTGAGCGTGCGGAGACATTTCTCCTCCGGGGCGCGAGTTATGCCGCGGATGCACCCCAGACCCTTTCCTTCCTGTATTACTGCATTGCAATAATCAACATGAAATACAAGCCGCCGCGCGCCGACCGTGCGCTGGAATTTCTGGAACATGCAGAGCGCCTCAGACCGGATGACCCCATGGTTCTTGCGGAAAAGGCTGCCACGCTGGGCAAACTGGGACGTTATCGCGACTCCCTCGCAGTTGTGCGCCATGCACTTTCCCGACATCCGTCAAATGCCACTGCTGTCATGATATTAAAACTCCTGCGGGAAAGATTATCAGAGGGGAAAACGGGTGAAAAGTGATTCATCGCCGGTCGTTCCACGTTTTGGCGTATATTCGAAAATTTGACATATTTCCGTTGTGCGTGCATGCTTTATAAAGTAGTGGAAATATGAAATGGGGGTTTTACCATGAAAAAGAAACTGCGCGGACACTTTATCCCCAATTCCCATCTTGACAGGGAATGGACTCTCGATTTCCAGACCCACCGCCATCTCCTTGTGCAATTCATTGACCGCCTCCTGAAGATATTTGAGAAGGTGCCGGAATACACCTTCCTCCTCGATTCACAGACAATTCCCCTTCAGGACTATCTTGCCATCCGACCGGAGAAGGAGGAGGCGCTGAAACAGTACGTCCGCGAGGGACGCCTTAACATCGGTCCATGGTACACCGCACCGGATTGCCAGACGCTCAGCGGCGAATCCATTGTCCGCAATCTGCTCGTGGGGCATCGTCTTGCCGCCCGATTTGGCGACGTCATGAAAATCGGTTACACCCCCTTTGGCTTTGCACAGGTCTCACAACTCCCTCAGATTTACGCCGGATTCGGCATTGATTTCATCTTATTTTACCGTGGCATCACAGAGTATGAATCGCCATCGGCGGAATTTTTCTGGGAGTCGCCGGATGGCACCCGCGCCGCCTGCAGTCGCTTCGGCGCCCGCTCCCGTTACAATTTCTTCATGGAAGTGTGGCGTCCTGTTGTGCATGGCGGCGGGATGTTCGACCGTATCTTTCAATGGACAAAGGGAGGCATCCCCTTCAAGCGCGCAAGCGCCTCGCACGAGTATGACCATTATTTCCTCCAGCGCCCGCACCTCGAAATCGATAAATCCCGTATCAAACCTTCCTGGAAAAAACTTATCGAACTCGAGCTTCCGCATTACACCACTCATATCATTCCCCTCATGCAGGGGATGGACACCACCATGCCGGATGAGCTGGAGGCGAAGATATTATCCCGCATCCGAAAATACCTCGCCGCCGGTGAGGAGGTCTTTTTCAGCACCCTGCCCGCCTACGTTGCGGAGCTTAAAAAGGCGCTGAAGGGGAAAAAACTTCGCATCTTCCGCGGCGAGATGCGCCATCCCGGTCCGCCTTCACCCCGTGTCACCAATCTGGAAAACATGGTCTCCTCGCGCATAAGGCAGAAGATAAAGCAGGCGCAGGCGAGCATTGCCCTCCAGTGTCTTGCCGAGCCTCTCTCCACACTCCACTTTCTCCTCGGCGGGGAATACCCGAAACCTTATCTTGACCTTGCATGGGAATATCTCCTTAAGTGCCACCCTCATGACACCGTTGCCGGCTGTGGCATTGACCAGCTGGAGCGAGACAGCCATTTCCGCCTTGAGCAGGTGCTGAGTATTTCAAATGTCCTGATTGACAGCGCCCTCGGCGACCTCCAGACACGGATTGACACTTCCCGCCTTGCCCCGGATGAAATCGTGCTCACGGTCTTCAATCCCTCGCCGCACCCGCGCACGGAAGTCGTGGAGGCATATCTCGATACGCCGCATAATCTCGGTATGCCCGATTTCAAACTTGAGGGCGCCGACGGACAGCCTGTGCGTTGGTCGTTTGTTTATCGCAAGCCATCTGAAAAGACTGTCCGCAATAACACCGACCTCACCATGGCGCTTGTCGGATGGATGGTCAAATTGCACGTCCTTGCGGAGGATGT
>JAPLSR010000203.1 GCA_026398545.1 Candidatus Sumerlaeota bacterium
TAGTGTCTAATCAAAAACTTTATATGCAGAATTATTCTTTTCAAGAAGCTTCAGAAAAGTTTTAGGGCTCCGTTATATCAAGCTTTCTTCCAGCTTGATAATTTCAGTGAGGGTGGCTTGCAATGCTATTGTGTATTCATAAATCTCCTTCTTATGAGGAGGCTGAAACTCAAGATGGAATGACATTCTTTTTTCTTTAGCTCCCCGATATAGAAAATTTCTTTCTAAAATTGCGCCACCGCCAAAAACCTCATCGAATTTGACACCACTACAAATAATTTGAAGAAACTTCATGGCTTTAAAAATATTCGACTTCCCCGCATTATTGGGTCCTATAAAAACATTAAAAGGTTTTAGCGGGATGGTTATCTTTTCAAAGCTCAAAAAATTCTCGATTGTAATGGTCTTAATCATTGTTCAAACCTCTTGGCGAGAAAATTTAATAAATGGTGTGAAATAAAAAATGGAGCGGGAAACGGGACTTGAACCCGCGACATCGACCTTGGCAAGGTCGCGCTCTACCAACTGAGCTATTCCCGCTCAACAATTACCCTTATAAACGAAACCCGATTTTCCTATACCCCTTTATCACATCCTCATGTCAAGAATAAAAATGATTGTTTCTCTTGTTTTGCACCCCGTGGCTGATTTTTCTTTACGTGCGTCCCGACCTTCCCTATGATTTGCCTCATTAATTTTAATGAGATTCACAGCCTGAAGCCCCTTTCTTTTTCCGGGGAGGACTATGAAACAACACCCTTCCGCCATCATCTCGCCTGAGGCGCAGATTGATGATGATGTGACCATCGGTCCCTATACCATCATTGAAGGACCTGTGCGCATCGCCTCCGGCACGGTAATCATGTCCCACGTCCACATCGGCGCGCACACCGAAATCGGGCACAACAATATCATCCACATGGGGGCGGTCATTGGCAACATCCCTCAGCATCTCGGTTTCAAAGATTGCGTCTCCCACACACGCATCGGCGACCGGAATATCATTCGCGAATATGTCACAATCCACCGCTCCTGGGAGGAAGGGAAGGCAACCATTATCGGGAATGAAAATTTCCTGATGGCGCTTTCCCACGTGGCGCATGATTGCCAGCTCGGTAATCACATCGTCATGGCGAATGGGGCGCTCCTTGGTGGACATGTCACCGTAGAGGACAATGCCTTTTTATCAGGAAACACCGTCTTTCACCAGTTTGTCCGCATCGGGCGGCTCGCCATGATATCCGGTCTGACAGGCATCGGCAAGGACGTCCCGCCATTCTGCATCGCCGCCGGACGCTCCCAAATCTGCGGTGTCAATATTGTCGGGCTTCGGAGGGCAGGCATCCCTCAGGATAGACGCACGGAGATTCGCAATGCATTCAAGACCCTCTACCGCAGCGGGCTCAATGTCCCATCCGCCCTGAGGGAGATTGAGAGGGGAAATCCCTGTGAAGAGGTGCGCCAGTTCGTGGAGTTCATTAAAAACTCAAAAAGGGGCATCTGTCGCGCCACCGGCGCTGAGGAAGGTGAAACGGATGCCCGACCGGAAATGTGAGTTCATCGCACTCGCTCCCCCCGCATTTTTCTTCCCTCATATCACGGATGCGGTATATCCATCCGTTCCACAATACAATGCTCTAAATAGACAACGGTGCCGTTTTGGGTCTGCGGGTGCGCCGGCTCATCAAGGGCGATGATGTCAAAGGCGCACTTCACACTCAGGGCGGCGGGCGAGGGTATCAAATAAACCTCATAGGAGCGTGAATTGCCCGCCACGGGAATGATATCCGCCGTCCCACGCGGCTCAAGGGAGATGTCCGTGGCAGTCTGAAAATTCTCCGTGTAAAGCCGCAGACGCACCTTCGGCATGGTGAGCGGCTGGCTGTTGTTCGTGGCAACGGTAAAGGTGGCGCGGTAGAGCTTATTGGAACTGGCGGGTATCTCAGGCGTTGCAAAAGGGGACTCCCAGAAGCCGAAATTATTGGTGGTGTCATTCACGGTGATGGCGAGTCTTCCCCTTCCGCCGTCATAGGTATAGACCGGTGCGGTAAAGCCACTGCCGGACATATCCTTTCCCGTCCAGCCTTCCGCACTCTGGTCAAACGTATAATCCCTCATGACCTCAACCTTGCTGAAGTCCGCCTGTGAAAAAACGTCAATTGTGAGATAATGCAGATAGATCTCCGCATTCACGGAGTCATCGGTGTCATGTATATTTATCAGGTCAAAAAAGGCGCCAAGGGGTCGGGTAGCCCCATCCGCCGCGGCAATCTGCGAGGGATAAAAATAGAGGGGATAAATGAGCGGTGTGCGGGTGGGCGAGGCGTCGCCCTGTCCCTGGCTTATAATAT
>JAPLSR010000357.1 GCA_026398545.1 Candidatus Sumerlaeota bacterium
ATGAGTTCCGGATGTTTATTATTCTGGTAAGTGAGCATGTTGGCGCTGATTGCCGTGGGACAGGTATGATCAGGCGTCTTTTCCTTGTAGCGCGGAATCAAAATCATCCAGCTCCCGATGTCAACCCAGCGTTGAACGCCATAATAAAAGGGATCGGCAGTTCCAAAAAAGGATAAGTTGACCTTCTCGATTGCATTCTCCCGCATATAATACCCCAGTTTCTTTATGTCCTGCCCCCAGTCCACATTTGAATCCGTCAGATACATGATGGCGTCTTTCCGGTCGTGGATGAATGGGTTGAAATAAGAGATGTAGTTGGGATAGTTGTTGAGAGCAGGAATGGTTATCACAATAAGGAGCACGGCGCCGAGCGCATTTCTGTAAAAAGGGCGCAACCTCGCAAGAAAAAATTCCACCATGTTTCCCGCAAGAAGGCACTCTATCGGAATGACCATCAATATCAATCGATGTCCAAGATTGACCATGCTCAATGTGATAATTAAGAAAAATCCAATGACTAAATAAAGGGGAATCTCCGCCCTGTAGGTATAAAAGAGTCTCCGACTGAATCTTCGCCGCTTTTTCCATTCCCTCCGGCGGATGAATTGTGCCACACCATTCCATAATATGAGAGAAAGCGACGTCGCAATGAGCGCAAGGTGAAGATAAGGGGTCTTCAAGAGTGTTGTAATAACAAAATAGGAATAAAATCCCCCCGTGAGTTTTGTTTTCCCCAGAAGGATGGCAAACCTCTCCTTTTCAAGAAGGGCATGACCGAATACTGTCAGATACCCCTGCGGGAACAGGCGGTTCTCCTTCAGGGTGTTTAAGACGCCTCTGATGAGCGGGTTATTTATAAGCTCAAAGTTGAGATATTTTGTGCACTGGTCACCGGGGGGTGTTTCAAGTCCGGGGCAAATCCGAAACCGGAAGCTGTATATTGCCCACATGGCGATGAAAAAGGAGATGGCGCACAGGGAGAAAAGAACTATAACAAAGAGCAGTTTTTTCCCGCGTCTCTCCAGCCATTGCCCTTTTGAAAGGGGAAGCGATAGCCGCCATCTCTTTTTGAAAAATATGGCTGAGATAAACAGATGGAAGAAAATCAGTCCCCACAGGAAAAATCCCACCACCTTGACCAGTGGCGCAAGTATCATGCAGAGAATAAAAAAGAAAAGCCATCTGGTGTTGAATCCGTAAATATGGAGCGCCCAGTAGGCATATCCGGCAAAGAATGTCACGGCGGCGAACGGAAGGTCGTATGTGACAAGGGAAGAGTGGGCAATCAGGTTGGGTTCGGTGAAAAAAAGGGCGGCGGCGAAAAGTCCGGCAAACGGGGCGATAAAACCCCTCCCCGACGCAAAAAGTTCCCTTCCCCAGAAATAAACACCCCAGCCGAGGATGACCCCAAGCAGCATGATGGGTAACTGGCTGAGCATGGCAATTGTGTTGGCATCATTATACATGAAGAGGAAATAGCCGCCAAAGTGCCATTCATCGCCGAGGAGCCAGTCAATATCCTTTGTCGGGACATAAAAATTAAAAGGGAGGAGGGGGAGAGTGGCAAGGAGCTTAACCAGGGGCGGATGCTCAGGGTTGATACGATAGTCGCCTGTTTTCCACACCATGAAACCGGCAGGGATATGGGCAACCTCATCCGTGGTAATGGATTTCTCACGGGCGCTGTAAAAGCAAAGTAGAAAGAAAAGAAGTGAAAACAGCCCTGTCAGCAGGAGCAATGAGTGTGTGAGGGAGAACCTTTTCATGATGATTTGGGGTGTCCCCGGGTAGCCACTGTGCCTTTACCGGTGATTAGCAATCCAACTTCGCCATCTGGGCTACGTCGGATAAATCCAATCCAACCCGCCGCATGGGATTAATCTACGGGAGATGAAGATGATTCTGTTGCTCTTTCTATAGGTTTCTTTTCAGTCGCCGACGCTCCATAGCTCTGGCGACGGAGCGAGGTGGATTGTTCCTTGTCCTTTTTTTCCATCTCCTTCTTCATAGCGAAAAGGTCGGTATCGGGTGTGACA
>JAPLSR010000268.1 GCA_026398545.1 Candidatus Sumerlaeota bacterium
ACGCATATGCTCACTGCGGTTGCGGAGGGTGATGTTCAGTTTGGTCTTGTCTGCGGGTGAGGAGAGCGGGGCGGAATAATTTCTGCCCGGTGCGATTATCGCCGTGCCGGATGTGAGACCATCCCGTCCCCTGAGACGCTGGATTATCATAGTTCCCCGCTCATCCACCAGTGCCGCCATCACGATATTTTCATTCTGTTTGAGGAGGAGTTCAATGGAGGCATGGGCGCGGGGATTTTCACGAAGATGCTTCATCTCCTGGGAGAACCCCGTCTGAATAAGGGATGTAATCTCCCTGACGACATTCTGTCCGTGCTCTTCGGCAAGGGCAACGGCGCTCTGAATCATGCTTTTCTTCCAGTGATTGATGAGGATAGCCACAAGTGCGGTGAGGGCGAAGCTGGTCAAAAGGAGCGAGGCAACATAGATGATGAGCGCCTGTGTGCGCATGGAAAAGATGAATTTCCTCATCGGGGCGGTTCCTTCTCCTTTTCTTTCATTATATCCTTCAACTCTTTATGGAGCTCTTTCAGGGAGCTGGCGGTGATTTCAGAGTGTTTGCGGAGGGCGTAGCGCGCCGTGTCCATGATATCCTTGATGAGAAGGATGAAGACGCATAGTATCAAGAGAAAGTTTGCGCCGATATATCCCATTTGCCAGAGCGGGCTGAAGAAATACTGCCGGAGAGGTCGCACGAATAGATTGCTCAGCACGATGAGGAGCAACATCCCCAGACCGAGGAGACGGCGCAAAAGACGCCTTGAATAATAAGCCTTCTCCCACCCTGTTACCTTCTGGTGATGGCAATAGATAACCTCCGCCGCGCCCAATAGCGTCAGGATAACCCCCACGACAGATAAAAAAATCGTGCCTATCATTGTCCGTTCACCACAGATGAGATTCTTGAATACAGTGGCGATAGATTTCAACTGCTTTCATTTCTAATTAAATTAGGAACTTCCAAAATACTTTTTGGACGTCATGAAAAATTGGGGGAAAATTAAGCAAAAAGGCGATTACGACACCGCGCAATTTTATATATTTTTATAGGGGTCTGACCCTCCGATGTACGGAAAAAAGATTTATAGAATGAATCACTAATATTTCAGGACAGCGCAAATCAGCGTCCATCTGTGTCTATAAAGTTCTTTCGGCAAGTTCGATCTTTTCGTATAATGTTTCCGGGGCAATATCGGCGCCGTTCGGCCAGGCGATTGTGCCACCCTTAACAGAGGCTTTGCGGAAAAACGATTCATCCCTCAGCGGCTCGAAGACGGGTCCCTTGCCGACATATTCGGAAAAATCAACCTCGCCTTCGAGTCCATCGTCAAAAGTGACGTGAAACACGCGGTCGCGCCTGTATTCTATCGCTTTTACATCATTCATATTCCACATGAGACACCTCAATCCAATGGAGCGATCTTCTTGATTTCATGGCCGGAGCGAGCCAATTCCCAATTGTCCATGAGTTCCGCCGTGTGCATATCAATCCATTCCCGCACGAGCCGAAGGGCAGTCCTGGAACCGAGGTCGCCGCGGAGAATGTTGCCCTGAAAGTCAAGCAGAACCTTGTTCCCTGCATATTCGGCATGAATGTGTGGTGGATTATGCTCGTCATAGAACATGCGGATGATTATTCCGAGAAACCGCGAAATTTCAGGCATGATTCATTCTCCTGTATCGCATGTCAGGCTTCCGCTTCAAATTATTTTCTTCCTCCAACCAACAATTGAATACTTATTTTTAATGTTATTCTCATTGGAAAGTCAAGGGGTAAGAAGAAGATAGTAAATCATCTGGGGTCAAAGCCGCCAGTTGGTTCAATTTATTAATCATTCGATTTATAATTATGCTTTGCGAGGGACATATCTATACCTGTGAGGGCGGGTTGTGAAAAAGTCGCCAATGGCAGGGATGTCTGCATTATTTGATACGCATATTTTTTATATGCATTTTTTTCTTGACGTCATGTGAATCAATATTCAAGTTTTGAATTGATATTCATTTCAGTGATTTAAAATTTATGTCGGAAAAATTTTATGAAGATGTCACGGAAAGAAAGAGAAACTGAACGCCATTACAGGGAAATCCTTGAGGCGGCGGAGGCGGCATTTGCGGAAAAGGGGTATGTCACCGTATCGATGGAGGAAGTGGCAAGTCGCGCAGAATTCGCCGTTGGCACCCTTTATAAGTTTTTCCGGAGCAAGGATGAATTGTTCAGGGAGATTCTCCGCAAAAAACTGGAAATGTTCATCCCGCGGATTGATAATATTCTTTCCGGGAAGGCTAAGCCTCTGGAAAAGATAAGTGCTTACTTTTTCGAGTGTCTGGAGCATTTCTGGGAGTCGCCGCGGTTCTTTCGCCTGTTCACCCATCAGACAATGGGCGCCATCTGTGACCACAGGGCTGGCTTTGCGCCGGGCATTCTGGAACTTTATCATCGGATTTTGAAGAGTCTGGAGGAAGTATTCAAAAAAGGTATCGCCTCCGGGGTTTTTCAACCCGTTAGCCCGACGGTGCATGTCCTTATATTGGAGGGGATTCTTCATTACTATCTGGTGCACCTGACACACATGGAATCGCCCATTCGGAATAAAGATGAGGAACAGGCGCTCTGGGAATTTTTCACCCGCGGCGCTTTTGCATCTCTTCCTCAAAGAAGCGCAAGGTTATATAGAGGAGCGTATCAAAAATGAGGAAACTTTTCAAAATCTTTGCATTGGTTCTTTTCGCCATTCTCGTTGTATATGGCGCATTTTACACCAGGCGGTTGGTGGAGATGCGTAAAGCCAGGGCATCTCAAAAGAAGGAGGCTTCGCCGCCGCCGAAGGTTTATGTTCACAGGATTCAGAAAAAAACCCTTGAGAGAATCGAGGAAATCACGGGCAATGTCAAAGCCTTTGCCGAGGTGAATGTTGTGCCCAAAGTGACAGGGCGGTTGGAGAGACTGAGATTGCCCAACGGCAAGCTTCTGGAGGAAGGCGATGAGGTGAAAAAGGGCGATGTCATTGCCATTATTGAGCACAGCGCATTAGAGGCGGCTGTTCAACAATCCAGAGCCGCCATTGAAGTTGCCAAAGCCTCCTATGAGCGAGCAAAGGTCAATTTGGAGGATAGCGAGAGGGAAAAGAAAAGATGGGAGAGTGTTTATGAGAGGGGGGCAACATCGGAGCAGCAGCGCGATCAGGCGGTGATGGCTTACAAGCGGAGCCTTGCCGATTTATCCCTTTGCAAAAGCCAGATAGAACAGACTCAGGCGGCTCTCTTCCAGGCTGATGTAAATCTAAAAGAGGCGACGATTGCCACTCCCACTTCCGGCACAATCAGCCAGAAATTTGTCGATGAGGGGAATATGGTTGGATTGGGAACCCCACTGGTGAAGATTTCGCAAATAGATACGGTAAAAGTGGTTGCCGATGTCAGCGAACGCCACCTTCCCTTTATTGTTCAGGGAAAGACGCCTGTGCGAATTGTGTCGGACTCCCTTCCCGACCGGGAGTTTACAGGAACGGTTTTCATGGTCGGGGTTGGTCTGGATGCGCACACACGGACAGGGCAGATTGAGATTCGTGTTCCCAATCCCGAACGGAGGCTTCGTCCTGGAATGTTCACCCGGATGAATATTGTTTTAGAGAGGCACAAAGATGTGCCCGTTGTTCCGGATGCCGCCTTAATACGCAGGGGCGAGGACATTTTTACTTATGTTGTGAATAACTCCAGGATTCATTCAAGCCGCCTTGTGCTTGGGATTTCTGAGGGCGATTATCATGAAGTTCTTGAGGGACTGCAACCCGGAGATATGGTTATTGTCAGCGGACAGAGACTGCTCAAAGAAAATGACATGGTTGAGACAGCTGAGGAGGAACGTCAATGAATCTGCCAGCATATTCGGTCCGGAATCCGGTCACCACACTCATGACCTTTTTTGCCGTTTTGATGATAGGCATTGTCTGCATATGGCAGATTCCCATTGACCAGATGCCCAAGATGGAACTGCCGATCATAACCGTCAGCACGACTTATGAGGGGGCCGCCCCGGAGGATGTCGAGAAAAAGGTTACAGAGCCGCTGGAACGCAACCTCAGCACGGTTCCC
>JAPLSR010000085.1 GCA_026398545.1 Candidatus Sumerlaeota bacterium
CTGCATGTCCCATATTTCAAGGGCATTCTGACCCTGTGCATGGTTCACCTGATTGTGTATATTACGCCGACTCCATCGGGAAGCGGTGTGGCAGAGGCTGTCTTCAGCGTGGCATTCGGACATTTCATTGAGACATCGGGATTCATGGTGGTTGCCTTCTGGCGATTTTTTTCGGAATACGGGCGTGTGATTGTGGGGGGATTATTCACCGTGCTTGAACTGAAAAAGATTGGCAGGGAACGAGAGGAGACTTCCGGGACAGAAGAGTAAGAGAGACTAAAAAAATGAATGGGGAAAACGGAGAATGGGAGAAACGGAGAAGCGGTTTATATTAATTCTCCGATTCACCCTGTCGCCCCTTCTCCGATTCTTGGTCTAAAATGATGACTTCGGGATGAATTCACGTTCTCAAATTCTCCAATTCTTAAATTCTCAAATTCTCCGGCGCTCTCAACGCCATCTCACTTCTTCACCGGCGAGAAGTTGACAAGCGACCATTTTTTGACCTTTGTTACATCTTCCTGGCTGAGGATAATAGATGGTTCATCCGCCGCACACTGGATTTTTTGTGTCCGTTCCGCCTCTATCTTCCTCACCACCACGGTGCAATCGCTCACATTGCTGACCCAGTAATCTATCTTTTTATCAGTGATAGTGGTTGTCTGAATTTTTCCCTCCTGCACAATTGTCTTCAGCGGGGATTGGATGACAAAGCGGACATGGAAACAGCTGAAGGCGCCGGGTGGGACGGTGACAACTTCGGGCAGGAGTTCAAATCCCTTCATTCCAGGGATGCCTTTCCCCGTGATTTCAACCTTTGTGGAGGTGGTTTTTCCATCCTTATCAATTGTGAACAGCGCCTTAGGGGGCGTTTTCTCATCCAGTGATGTGATTGACTCTGCAAAGGTGATGGTGACGGTTGCGGGAGATTCCGGAGTCTGCTGGATGGCAGGTTCTGTGGTTTCAATCAGATAATACTGCGCTGAGGCTTGCGGTCTTTCAAACCCGAACTGGAGCAAAAGGATATTGGAGGCGAATCTTTCGGATGGCACCCCGGTTTCGAGTGACACCTCCTCCTGGAAACTGGAAGCCCTGTGGGTAAGCGCACCCCTGGGGGCTTCCTCGTTTATTACCACACGTTTGCCGGATGACGTCGGTCTCTGCTGTTCCTGCCTTTTCTTCCGGGCATCCTGGGCAAGGTCGGAGATGGAGAGAGGGGAAGTAATCCCTATGACCGATTTGGAGGTATCCTTTTTAATCTGGCTGATGGCGGCATCCGTATCCTTGCCTGTCTTCATCTCCACCAATTCCCGGAGAATCCTTCCAGAGGGATCCATCTTCTTCAACAACCCGCCGGCAGGAATCTGTTGCGAATAGACTTCAACGGAGCCATCAGGGCTGCGGAACCGCTGAGTTGGATAGACGGTTTTATTAATGATTTCACTCCCTTTTGAAAATTCAATCCCCTGGGCATGCAGCTCTGAGGGGAAAAACTGTCTGTTGGTATCACCGAGGGTTCCTTTTTCCGTCTTTTCTTCAACAAGGCGGTCGCCGGAATATGTCCTTATAACATAGGTGAAGCGGTCAAGCGCCTTTTCCGTAACGGTGATTTCAAGCCTGTCCGGCTCGCCTTCGGCGCCATAGAGCTTATACACAACGAAAGCGCCTATACTCGAAAGTCGCCGGGATTCATAGCGGGCGTCATATTCCGGCTGCTCACGGGGCTCCTTTCCCGGCACACCTGAGGCGATAATCATCAGACAAAGGGCTAAACCCACCGCTATCTTTGCCGAGTTACATTCTTTACGCAACATATCTCGCGCTCCTTTTTTTAACGCAACCGTTCTCAGGATTATTCAACCACAAAGTCACTATCCGCCTCAGGCGGACACAAAATAACACTTATATTTTGTCGCACCGCCCCTTTTGCACTGCGCCACCCACGCCTGCCAAGTAAATTTTAGTGATGACTGACGTTGCCTTGAAATTCCGTCCCTTCCTGACGGCGTAAAAAAGCCCCGCCGCCGCACCGAGGATGCCCATCCCCGCCACAAAAAGGGTCTCCAGCCGGGGCATTCTGCGTGACAGCAATGCGCCAATAACCGCCCCTGTGATAAGCCCCACCACCGGAATCCCATACGCCAGTCCATAGGCGGCAAGCGAGGAAGCGGAATCCATCTCAATGCGCACCACTTCCCCAACCCTTGCCCCCGCCGGATTGAGCGCCTCCAGTTCCAACGGCTCATCCTTCGACATAAAAATGCCGGCAACCGGACAAAATGTGCATGTGGCATCACAGCGATAGGAACACTGCACCACTGCACGGTCCTGAAAAGTCTTTACTACTGTCCCCACCTTTTCCATAGCTTGACCTGAAACCCACCGTCAGAGCCGGACGCTTCTATGGCTTGAACGGGTCAAAGTTACAGAAGTCGGCATGATGAATGATGATTGCCTCCGTGGTAAGTTTCATCCCCTCGCCCTCCTTGGAATGACACGCGATGATATGGAGCACATTCTCCGGGACTCCCTTTTCTGCGGCGAGGGCAGCGCCTGACATGGGGTGCCGAAGCAGCCTGCCGCTAAGAGATTTCTGGAAGCATCCCTCAGGTGTGCGCTCTATTTCAAGGAGTTTTCCCACATCATGCAGAAGCCCCCCCGCAATCAGTATATTAAAGTCAACGGCGAATCTTTCGCCATAAACCCTTTTCATTTCCCGGGCGATGGCAACGGCGCAGTCCGTGACGGCATTTGTATGCTCCCAGAAGCTGAACGGGCAGTCAGGGATGAGGAGGGTGCCGGGCATCTTTTTCATATCTTCAGGTTCCCAGCCGCCCCGGCGCAGTCCTTCAGTGAACGTCTCAAGCACTGCCTGACGCAGGCGCACATCCGAAATTTCTTCCACAACAGGGAAATAATTCTTCAGTATTTCCATCATTCACACAACTCCATCAAAAAGGTTCACCTTCGGGGCGAATTAAAAATCTAAAAAATTTGTTTTCACAATTGAGAACCCGATTTAACACCCGGCAAGAATGATTACCCGGATGACTCTATGATTTCAAGAAATTTTACAAAATAAGATTAAAGGGAGGGAAAATGCTCAAAGGCGCTCCGGTAAAATCTTTTTTATTTTTTTCCACTCCCTCTCTGTCGGGATTGGAATTTCTTTCAGCTGTGTAATGCTCAGGTGATATGTGATGTCACAATAAATTTCCTTGATATATCTGCGGAGGCGGTCGGAGTTGAGGTAATAGAGAATATCTCTATCATCTATTTCTGCACCTGCGGCAAACGGGTCTTCTTTCCTTGTGAGATGATAAATATCGCCCATCCAGGGATAGCATTTTTCATCATACGCCGCCGCAACCTTGCCGTTCTCGCGGAATCCCAGCCCGACAACAATATGCGGAATGCCAAAATATCCTCTCAGACTCTTCATATCACCCTTTTTAATCCAGTAACCCGTCAGGTTGTCATAAATAATTTCATTACATTTAAGATTACGCCCGTTCAGGAGGGGGAGATAATTTTGCGGATGGGGCGGCGTTTCTCTCGTGACAAAGGGGTTGTGTTTGATTTCCGGCGTCCGGGGGGATATACGGATTTCAAAAATGTCTCTCAGGCGAAAGGAACACATTGACTCAAGGGTTCGGCTGAAGGGCGTTTCAAATGTGACAACCTCCCCCTTCCAGTGAGCCATCTCCCGGATTGGCGCGACCTTTCCATCGCAGAACTCCATGAGTCTCATTCCCTTTTCCGTGGCGGACTTTTTGAAATTTAAAATAAGGGCGGTAACATCCGCATCGGGCTTGAACACCGCTGAGCCGCAATAGATGAACGCGCTCTTGCCGCTTCTGGATAAAAACTGCCGCAATTTTTTAAACTCATCGAGGATTAAAAACGTGGCAGGCACAATGAGAACCGCCTGTCCATCCGGTTTCAGGAGCTTCACGGATTTTTCAATGAAGGCGCCATAGACATTATATTTGCCGAACCATGTCTCAAATATCTCTTTGTATCTTTCTTTTGTGGCGGGGTCGATTTTGATGGTGTAATGCTCGGAAAGGCTGGGGATGCCGTAAGGGGGATTGCCGATGATGAGGTCAAAATGCCGCCCCGGCTCCCACAAAAGATAATCTGTGTTTATGATATGGAAAGACTTTGCGAAGGGGAGGGCTTTGAGATAATGAACGATGTCGGGATTTATCTCCACACCAAAAAAATGCGCAGTGCCTGTAAGTTCGGGATGTTTCCGTGTCATGCCGGCGAGGAATTGCGCAAGACCACAGGCGGGTTCAAGGATGGAGACGGATGTTGTGTCCTTCCATCGGGATTTGTCCACCAGACTTGTCATGAAATCCACAATCCGCTCGGGGGTGAAAAAGATGCCGAAATCTCTTCTCACATCTTTAATGTGCTCATGGAGCGCCTTGTATTCATTCATGGAGGAGGTTACGGTCTTGACATGCAGGCGATGAGCCCTCTCCTGCGGGTGGTCCGGCGCTTTCGGGGTTTTTGCCATATCCCTGCCTTCTGGAGGGGGAGCGAGGGGGGATTATTCCTGTTCAAGAGCATCCTGGAGTTTGCCGATGATGTCATCAATTTTCTTATTCATCTCTTCGGTCAATTCTTTGGAGATGCCCTGACAATTGCGGGTAATGTCCAGTTCATAGGCATACTGGAAGGCTGCCATAAGTGCGAGGCGGTGGAGAGGGACTGCGCCCTTTCGTGAGAGTTCGCGGAGGAATTCATTCACCTCAGTCGCCACCCGCTGGAGATTTTTCTCCTCATCCGGCTCGGTGCGGATGGTAAAGACCTGGCCATAGATTTCAATGTTTGTTTGAATTGGTTTGCTCATTTTCCAGTTCTCCAATTTCAGCCTCAAGTGTGTCTATGCGTGCAATGATAGCTTGAACCTTTTTTGCGGTTTCCCTTTCAAGTTCATTTTTTTCCTGAAGGATTTTTTCCAGTTCATTAATCTTTTTCTGGAGTTGGCGGCTTTCGTTCTGGGATTGCTCAAGGCTGAGTGAGAGTTCCTCTCGCTCCTGCAATAGTTCAAGGGGGTCGAAGTCTTCTCCTCCCTCCGATGGCTTTTTCACCTTTCTGGCGCTTTTGAGCATACTTTTCAGCCTCTGGCTTTCTTTTTTCGCAGAGGCAAAACGCTGGAGCAGAAGACTTAATTTTTCTTCGAGGGTGATTAGACGGTCAAGCATGTTCATCCTCTTTCGCACGTGAGATAAGAGACACGGCAAGGGCGGCGATGCCCTCGGCGCGACCTGTGAAACCCATACCTTCCGTGGTGGTTGCCTTGATGCTCACCTCAGGCTCTCCGGGAACTCTTGCACTGATATTTTTTCGCATCTCATCCACATATGGAGCGATGCGTGGCTCCTGGCAAACAATTATGGCATCGATATTTTCCGCTGTCCAACCATTTTCAGAAAGAAGATGAGCAACCTTTTTGAGAAGGTCAAGACTATAAATATTTTTGTAGGCATTGTCGGTGGCGGGGAAATGTGTTCCGATATCGCCAAGACCCGCCGCGCCAAGGAGGGCATCCATGACGGCGTGGGTCAGGACATCGGCGTCCGAGTGTCCTTCTAAGCCGAACTGAAAGGGAATTTTCACGCCCCCAAGGATGAGAGGGCGTCCTGCTGTGAATCTGTGGGCGTCAAAGCCCTGCCCGATGCGAAAGTGCCTCATGTGGCATATCCTCCATTATCCGGGCGCGCTCGCAGGCGCATGGGTTCTAATCTCCGCATTTTCTCCCTTTAAGTCTCACGGTTGATAAGACGTTCGGCGATTTCAAAATCCTCGCTGACTGTGATTTTCAGATTATTGATTGAGCCTTCAACAAGCCGGATGGGTTTTCCCAGGAGCTGAAGGGCGCCGGCGTCATCAGTAAGGATTACCCCCTTCTTCCGGGCAATCTCATATCCCTCGATAATAAGGTCTTTGCGGAACACCTGGGGCGTCTGGGCAAGCCAGAGGCTTGAGCGGTCCAGTGTGCCGGTTATAAATTGATTGTCATCCGAGGTTTTGATGGTGTCCATGACAGGGAGGGCGAGGATGGCGGCACCGCATTCCCTGGCGGCCTGGATGGCACACCTTGTTGCCTCATGCGGGGGGAAGGGGCGGGCGCCGTCATGGATTGCCACATATTCAACCGCGCTGGAGAAGGCGTTAAGCCCGCTGATGACCGAATCCTGCCGTTCAACGCCGCCGGGTATTATTGCCTTTAGTTTTCCCAAATGCTGAAGGTCTCGTCGGATGGAATTGATATGGACATATTCAGGCGGCAGGACGACCACCATTTCGGATATTTCCGGAAAAGATTCAAATGCCTCAAGGCAGTAAAGGAGGAGCGGCTTTCCTGCGAGGGGGTGGAACTGTTTCGGGATTTCACCCCCTAACCGGCGTCCCTTCCCCGCTGCAACAATGAGAGCCGCCACATCCCGTTGTTTCACGTTCAGCATAGCTATTTAACATACGGCTGGTGGGATTGATTAGGCAAGTCCGATTTTTGTTCAAGATACGCGCGTGTGAGAGAATCCGTCTTCACGGGGGGGTGTTCATCGATTAGGCGCCCAAACACCATGCGTCCCGCGGAGGTCTGAAGGATGCTGGTGATTGTGATAGTAACATCCTGGCCGATGAGACGCTTTGCCTCGTCCACAACCACCATGGTTCCGTCCTCAAGATAACCAACGCCCTGGTGTGACTCCTTGCCAAGGCGAATAAGGCGGATGATGATTTCATCACCGACGAAGAACGAAGGTTTCAGCGCCTGTGCAAGGTCGTTGATATTCAGCACCGTGATTTGATGGAGGGTGGCGATCTTGTTCAGATTGTAATCATTAGTGAGGAGGTCGGCGCCGAGGTCTTTTGCGAGCTGGATGAGTTTATGGTCGACATCCTTGAGGTCCTCGTAATCCTTTTCCCAGATCTGCAGGTTGGGGTTAACCTCACGGAGCTGTTCCAGATTTTCAAGTCCGCGACGCCCCCTGGAGCGCTTTTGCGGGTCGGTGGAATCTGCAATGGTCTGCAGTTCATTCAAAACGAACTCCGGCACGATAATCTCCCCCCGGAGAAAATGTGTGGCATACAGGTCATGGATGCGTCCGTCTATGATGACGTTTGTATCTACAATGCAGGTGTTTTCCTTGGGGTTGGAGATGATGAATTTCAGACGGGAGAGGGTAAAACGGTTTTCATGCTTCAGCGCCAGTATGATGCCGAAATATCCGAGGATAAGGTTGCAGACGAGGCGGGGATGTATCTTTGCG
>JAPLSR010000007.1 GCA_026398545.1 Candidatus Sumerlaeota bacterium
CGGACTGGAGCCGCGTAAACGGAAATCACCGCGGACAGTTATGCCCTTAACGAATTCATCCATTGTAAGAATCTTGCCATCGAACTTTGCCACCTGGGGATTGGGATTTTTCTCCGTTGCCGCCTCCGGGGACGTCTTCTCCTCCGGCTTCTTTTCCCCGTCAGGGGCGGCTATGAGGACTCCCCACGCTGAAAGTATCAACATCAGGACAATCAACCCGAAAGGCTTGAAGTATTTCGGACATTTCATATGCAAAACCTCCCTCAAATGGTATTTTTTCATCACGGCACAAAAGTATGGATAAATATGAGAAATGATGGGAAATAAGGCAAGTGAAAAGTGGAGCGTTGAGAGGGCAGTAAGCCACAGTCATTCATGAAAATACATTTTCAGCCGGGATATTGTTCAGGCTTTTTCAATGTCTCTCCGACTCTCCCTCGGCAAGGGCATTGAAAGAGGATAAAATATTCTGCAGGTCGGGGTTTTTTATCAGATACAATTTTCCACCGGCTGTTATTACAGTTACGCTTTGTTCCTTAGTGGATGCCGCCGAAATGTCATCAAGTAATTTTTTGTTCTTTGCATAAAGGGCGATGCGCACGGCGGGTTTTTCTGGGGCTGGAGGCTTTATCCCCGATGGCTCTGAAATTTCCTTCTCATACTCCAGACTCAGGATGGAACCGAGGACGCCCGCCGCCTTGAAATTGGGAACCTCCTTACGCCCCGCCTCGCCCTCACTTTTGAGAAACCACCTTTCCCCCTCACGCTCTAAGGCGCGAATCTTCACTTCTATCGCAATCTCGATATGTTGAATGGCGTTCCCTTCAAGGCGGAAGATGCGGCGGTCTTCGAGGTCATGACGCGTCAGATAAAAATCCCCCACCTTTGTCCACTCCACGCCAAAGACGAGCGGGCGCCCGGATGCGGTGGCATAGGCAATATCTTTTCCTTCCGGTTTGTTCCCGAAGGAAAGAATCTCCCGCCTTGTATGGTTTGCGGGATACAGGATGATGCGGCAACGGGGGCTTTCCAGTCCGTAGGGAGCAAGGTAGGCGGGATGTTCATCCTCGAAGGTCAAGATGCGGAGGGCATATAGGTCGGCAATGAGACGGCGGACGCGCCCCTGATTGACGAGCCTGCCCGTCCCATCCTTGAAGCGCCAGGCGCCGTTTGCGCCCCTTTCAAGGTTGGCATAGCTTTCACCAATGATGATTTTTATCTCGGTGAGCTCATCTTCCCTGACTTTGAAAATCGTGCGGCTTCTGAGACTGTTGGGGGCTGAGGTCAACTGGTCAACAAATGATTTCGGGATGGTGAAGACCTGTTCCGAGCCATCCAGCCGGGCAAAGAAGCGCTCGTTGGGGGCGTCCTCCCTGCCGAGGAGCATGGTAGTGGGGCTATCCGTTCGGACGATAAAAGTCATAAGCGGCTCCTTCAAGCCGTAAAATCCTGGCGTGGAGGGGCGGTCATCCTCAAAGGATGCGGCGCGGATGGTGGCAATGCTGGAGAGGAGATTTGAGAGGGTGTCCGTGTCCGTTTCATCGCGAACGGGAGATTTGAGAACCCAGCGCCCGCCGGCTTCCTTTTCAATAAGTGTAATCTCCTTTCCACGATAAATCCCAACGGATTGAATCTCTTCCTTCTTGACCTTAAGGATATTTTTGTCCCTCAGGTGGTAAAGATTTTTCTCCAGAGATGTCTTGATATGACTTGCGATGGTGAAGACGGTCTTGCCGCCTTCGAGTGTGGCAAAGAAGCGTCCGCGCGTTGTGGATTCCACGCCTGCAAGAAGGGTTGACTTTTCCTTTGTGGCGCTGTTTTCCAGCGTGATGGAGATGGCAGGCTTATCCAGCCCATACTGGGCAAGGTCTTTCTTTTCAACCGGGTCATA
>JAPLSR010000448.1 GCA_026398545.1 Candidatus Sumerlaeota bacterium
CCGCCAGCGATTTCCGGTCTTGAAGAAAAGCCTGTGGTATTCCTTTACCCATCACTGGATTGGATTTATCATGCTCAACAGCAATTTTTCAGATTTAAAAAGGGATGACATCCGGCGGCAGAAGGAGTGGTATGATGCAACGCTGAAAAGTATGGAGAAAGATGATGCCATCTCTGCCATTTTAGTCTGCTGTCATCATCCACCATACACGAACAGCGAAGTTATCTCGCCCAGCAAAGGTGTGGAGCGTGATTTTGCTGAACCGTTCTTAAAATACAAAAAGACTGCGTTCTTTTTTTCAGGGCATTGCCATTCTTATGAGAGATTTGAGAAGGGGGGTAAAATATTCATAGTCTCCGGCGGGGGCGGCGGTCCGCGGCACAAGCTTGACATCGACAAAAAACATCGCAAGTTTGATGACAGGTTTGATAGTCCGGCAGTGCGGTTTTTTCATTTCTGTGAGCTTGTGATTCACGGTGACCATCTTGACCTTCGCGTCTTACGGCTCAAGGATGACGGGACGTTTGACGTGGCGGATGAATGCCGGATATAAACAGTTGACCACTCTTATCACGGAAGGAGGGACATGATGAATTTATCCATGTCATGTGCCATATTATTCGGTCTTTGTTTCACGGCGCAGGGGCTTTTTGCCGGGGGCGGCGAGAGAGACAGGGGGTTTTTCCGTGAGAAGAAGGACGCCTTTTTAGAGCATCTCAAGGAGCGGGCGGCGCAGGCGGAGAAGAAAGAGGAGCCGAAGAAACGGGAATTCAAGATGGATTTTACCGGCATAGACCTCCCAACATCGCCCAGTCAGTTCACACAGGTGTGGCACACGCCTCCCCTATCGCAGGACCTGACGGGCGGGTGTTGGTCATTCTCCTCAACGTCATTTTTTGAGTCCGAGACTTTCAGGCTCACCGGACGTAAGGTTAAACTCTCCGATATGTTCACGGTCTATTGGGAATTTGTGGAGAAGGCGCGTCAATTTGTGCGCGAACGCGGCGAGTCCGCCTTTGAACGAGGCTCACAGCCAAACGCCACACTCCGCATCTGGAGGATATATGGCGCGGCGCCGGCTGAGGCTTATTCCGGCATAAAACAAGGCAATGACTTTTTCAATGATACAAAGATGATGGCGGAGATGAAGACTTATCTTGCCTCCGTGAAGACATCCGGCGCATGGAATGAGGAGGTTGTCCTGACAACCATAAAATCCATAATGAATACTCACATCGGCGCACCGCCGGCTAAAGTCAAGGTTGATGGGCGGGAGTTGACCCCGCAGGAATATCTGAGGGATGTCCTCCGCCTGAATCCCGATGACTATGTGTGTTTCATCTCGCTCCTTGAGCAGCCGTTTTATCAAAAGATTGAATATCCTGTCACGGACAACTGGTGGCACAGCGCTGATTATCACAATATCCCCCTTGAGGATTTCATGAGGCTCGTGAGTGGGGCGGTGCGGGAGGGATATTCCCTCTGCCTCGTGGGGGATAATTCTGAGCCGGGGTTTTATCCGCCATTGAACGTCGCAGTGGTGCCCACGTTCGATATACCGGCGGAATATATCGATGACAGCGCGCGCCAGTTGCGCTTCAGCAATGAAAGCACAACGGATGACCACGCAATCCATTTAGTCGGCTATATGGAGAAAAACGGGAAGGACTGGTATCTGATTAAGGACTCCGCCACGCAGGCGCGAAACGGTATTGCGCCGGGGTATATGTTTTATCATGAGGATTATGCGAGGCTTAAGATGCTGACTATTATGGTGCACAAGGATGCGGCGGGGGAAGTAAAAATGAAGAATTGATAATTAACAATTGACAATGAATTATGTAAAGGTGGTGGCGCATGAGAAGGGTCGACCTTCGCAGTGATACGGTGACCCTGCCGACGCCCGCCATGCGCAAGGCAATGGCGGAGGCGGAGGTGGGGGATGATGTGTATGGAGAAGACCCCACGGTGAACAGGCTCGAAGCCATTACCGCGGAAAAGGTAGGCAAGGAGGCGGCACTTTTTGTTTCAAGCGGGACGCAGAGCAACCTCGTGGCTATCCTGACTCATTGTCAGCGCGGGGATGAGTATATTGTGGGGCAGATTGCGCACACTTACATGTATGAAGGCGGGGGGGCGGCGGCGCTGGGGAGTGTTCAACCCCAACCCCTCGATTTTGAATCGGACGGCACGCTGGATTTGAAAAAGGTGGAGGCGGTTATCAAACCTGACGATTTTCACTTTGCCCGCACACGCCTTTTCTGTCTTGAGAATACGCAGGCGGGAAAGGTGTTGCCGCTCGATTATCAGGCTCGGGCGAATGCGCTGGCAAAGCGGCGCGGTCTGACAATCCATCTGGATGGGGCGCGGATATTCAATGCGGCGGTGAAGCAGAAAATTAATGTGAGGGAGATTGCGAAATATTATGACAGCGTGACGGTGTGTCTTTCAAAGGGGCTTGCGGCGCCGGTCGGGTCAATGTTGTGCGGGACGGCGGCGTTCATCAAGGAGTCACGGCGGTGGCGGAAGGTGCTGGGCGGCGGGATGCGTCAGGCGGGCGTCCTCGCCGCCGCAGGGATTGTCGCCCTGACGGAGATGGTGGAGCGTCTGGAGGAGGACCATGAGAATGCCCGGCGGCTGGGAGAAGGTCTGACGGAGATTCCGGGTTTCCGCCTTGAGCCATCCGGTGTTCAGACCAACATGGTCTTTTTTGAGATGGATGAGCGTCTGCGTGGAGTCTTTATCCCCTTCATGGCGGAAAGGGGCGTCATCATCGGGACGGGGCACTATCCCATCCGCCTTGTGACGCACTACGGGATTGAGGCGGCGGATATTGAATATGTGCTTTGCGCCGCGCGCGACTGCAGCGAGAGGTTTCTTGTAAAGTAACCCTGTAAGGCAAACTGTAAGGTTTTTTTATTTTACGAAAGGCTATATAAGCCATGTCCCTCCCGCATCCTCTCCCCTATCCCCTGAAGTGCCGCCCCATCTTCAAGGAAAAGCCCTGGGGCGGGCGCAGGATGGAGGAATTGTTCGCCAAACCCCTTCCTCCTGCCCAACTCATTGGTGAATCGTGGGAGGTGGCGGACATAAAAGAGGGCGCATCGCTTATCGCCAACGGCGCCCTCAAGGACAGGACACTTACGGAGGCAGTCCGTCTCTGGGGGAAAGACCTCATTGGTACCGCGTGGAACAGGACAGACCGTTTTCCCCTCCTTGTGAAAATCCTTGACGCACATGACGACCTGAGTGTGCAGGTGCATCCCGACCATGAGTCCTGCAGGAAATATTTTCCCGCCCATTCCGGCAAGGATGAGACATGGGTCATTCTTGAAAGCGACGCCGACGGCGCCATATTGTGGGGATTTCAGAAAGGGACAACTCTGGAGGAATTTCTGCACCGTCTTGAGGGAGGCTCTACTCTTTCTATCCTGCGCCGCATCCCCGTGAAAAGGGGTGACTGCGTGCGCATTGCGCCGGGCACGGTGCACGCCCTCCTGAAGGGGGTGATGTTGCTGGAGATTCAGGAGCCCTCCGATTCCACATTCCGCATCTATGATTACGGCAGGGTTGTGAACGGGAGAAGGCGTTCCCTCCATATTGAGGAGGCAAGGCGGGTGATGAATTTTGACTGGAGGGAGAACCCATATCTAATACCTGAAGTAATGGATACGCCTTTGGGGAGGCGGGAGTTTATTGTGGAGTGTCCCGCTTACAGGATTGAGAGGTGGGAATTCTCAGGAACGCTCGAACTGCATGAGCTGCAGGAAACAACCCGGGTCATCTTTTGTGTGCATGGACATGTGGATGTTGAGGATGACGAAAATTCCTTTACGCTCATGCCTGGTGAAACGGGAATCATTCCTGCCGGAGCGCAATTTGTAAGGTTAGTTTCACGGGATGGGGCAAAGTTGGTAGTTTCGGGCGCGGGCGGTGTAAATCTGCTACCATGAGCGATACCACTAAGGCACAAATATCATTACTCACCCTCAATCGTTTCGAGAAGTATATCCTTGCCATGGGTGATTACGACATCGTAGCTGCCGCAGAACGGGCAGGAGAGCAAGAATTCTTCTGCTTGCTGAACTTCTTTGTTGCATTTCCGGCACGCCGCCTTCAGTGGCTCATATATGAAAACTAATTCCGCGCCTTCAGCCATGGTGCCGGGGAAAATGTGGTCTGTGAAACTGTGCCTCAAATGCGCCTCATCAACGCCTGATGCCTCCCCCAGCCGAAGAACAATCTTGCGAATCTTTTTCAGATTATTCCCACTGGCTTTCCTGAAAATGATTTCAGACAGGTCTCTGGCTAATCCCAATTCATGCATTGGTGATATTTTCCATGAGAAGATTTAAGATATTTTCAATTGCTTTTTTGACCGGCTCCGAAAGCCCTTCACCGAGTCTGGTATGCGCCGGCTGAATCCCCAGAAGCAGGATGTCGGAATTGGTTTCCCTGCGGAGAAAATCCATTGACAACTTAAGGGAGGCATTGTGTGTGGAGAATCCATCCGAACGGATTTCGCAGGATTCAATCAGTCTTGTTGTTCCGGGCGTCGCGTGAAAATCCGCCGCATCAATGAATATAATCACATCAGGCTTACGGGCAACAACGTCCATCAAAACATTTTCCGGAACCTCCCCTGCATCAATCATTGTGATGCGGGGATGCTCTCCTCCCATGTGTGCTTTTAATTCCCCGATAAGTGCTGGACCCGCCCCGTCATCCCCCCGCATGGCGTTGCCCACGCCCACGAGCACAATATTACCCTTTAACCGGCTGATGTCTTCAATGTCCATATTGGTCGAAAATCAATGCCTCATGACGGCATTTGGGGCAGAGGATGCGAAAGACGTCGCTGCGGACGCGGGGCGGCGATTCGGATGAAGGATGAGAGGAGGGGGGGATATCGGGCATCAGCGTTTTCAATTCTTTCTGGGCTGTCAAGATGAGGGGGAAATTTCCATAAGCGAGCGGACCAAGTTTTTTCACAAGCCACAGGAGATGCTTTTTTGACCCGATGATGGCGCCGCATTTTTCACACAGGACGAGTTCGAATTCCTGTTCGCAGCGGAGTTTGTTTCTATCAAAGGCGGCGAGGTCATATTCATTGCTCATCTGCACTCCCTTTTCCGTAATGCAATTTACCTCGCACTGCCCGCAAAAGATGCAGCGGTCATAATAGCGGTATATTTTCCTTATACCCTTTTCCGGGTCATCCACGACTTCTATAGCGTCGGGGGGACAGACTTCGGAACACGCCATGCAGCCGATGCAATATTCATCATCTGGAATCGGCTTGCCGCGGAATTTCTTTGGAGGCGTGTGAGGCTCAAAGGGGTATTTGCTGGTATAGGGTCCTTTGATGAGCGCCCGAATTGCTTCTCCAATCTCCCTTAATTTGGGATATTTCATGATTATTACTCCTTAGCCTTTGGCTGCGTCGTAGGGAGGACCTCCTCCGCCTTCGGCTCCGGCGGATTGAGAACCTTATCCTCCCTGTAGTAGTCACAGACGCTTTTTCCCCAGAGTCGGACACCCGCTATATGGGCAGCCCTTGCGAGGGCGTGGGCGGAGGTCGGGGCGGTCAGAATCAAAAAGATGATTACAAAGAGCGCCTTCATCCCCTGCGGGCTGAATCCAGTGATGAGAAGGACGCCGAACATAATGCTGCATGTCCCCATGGTCACGCATTTTGTCGCCGCCTGAAGCCGGTTATAAACGTCCGGCAGCCTTATCAGTCCCAGGCAGCCGAAGAAGTCAAAGAGGACTCCCAGGACAATAAAACCATATCCAGGGTAGTGGAGGAATTTCACAATTTCACTCATCGAACGACCTGCCTTCAAGAAATTTTGCCAAGGCGAGGACTCCAATAAAGCTCTGCAAAGCCCAGGCAATGGCAATATCCAGATACCATGACCTGCCGGTGCTCAGGGAGAGAATAGCACAGAACCCGACAATCAGAATCCCCAGCGTATCTATGGCGACAGCCCGGTCTGCCGCGGTGGGTCCTTTTAGAGTTCGATACAGACAAAGAATGCCACATAAGAGGATGATATAAAAACAGCGTATCAAAAAGCTGAGAGGTGGAGAGAGCAGAATCCAGGTAACAATCATGGTCAGGAACAGGATTCCCAGGAGCCAGCGAATCGTCCTCATTCGAATATCCTCCTCAGGATGGGTTCAAAAGTGCCTGAAATAATCCGGGTTGCCTTTTCAATTTCTTTATCCTTCACCGCAATCCAGTGAATATAAATATACCCCTTTTCCTTATCTATATCCACGCTCATGGTTCCCGGTGTGAGTGTGATGGAATTGGCAAGAAAGGCTAAGCCCAGGTCTGATTTCAGTTCTGTTTTAATCTTTACAATACCCGGATTGATTGGCACGGAGGGATGCACCACCCTGTAAGCGACGTCTAAGTTTGCCTTGACGGCCTCCCACAGGAAAACGGGGATATAGTAAAGGAACCAGAGGATGCGAGAGAATAGATGGGCTGTGGAAAAGCGGGGATTGAACATATCCCAGGTGTAAAAAGCGACGAAGAGAGAGGTCAGCGCCCCGGCAAGCACGCTCAGCCACTTGAGAGACCAGGTTAATCCCAGCCAGGTGAGCATACAGATGAAAAAAATGACGATTTTGGGTCTCATCGGGTCATCCCCTTCCGCCTTCGTTTCCGCCTTCGTTTAAGCTATGACGGATCTACGAGAAACTACGGCGGATCTACGAGAAATAAAATCACTTCAGTTTGGAAAAAACAATGGACGCATAGTTTTTTCCATTAATCAAAACATCCACAGCAGGCTGGAGGAGGGCGCTCCGGAATAAGGGAAAAAGGAGCACCCCGCCTAAGAGACAGATGATAGCCAGGATGACCATCGCCGCCTGCATGCTGGACGGAACTTCTTTCAGTGATGCATAAGCCTTCTTCGGCATTCCATAAAATGCGTATCTCATAACCTTCATAAAGGAGGAAAGGGTGAGCAGGCTTCCTATGATAGCCCAGAGTGCGTATCCAGGATGTTTTGCCTGAACGCACGCCACAATGATGAACAGCTTGCTCCAGAAACCATTGAATGGCGGAATGCCTGAGATGGACAGAGATGCCACTAAGCAGGTTTTTTCCGTGACCGGCATCGCATCCTTCAGCCCGCCCATTTCCTTCAGGTTGCGCGTCCCTGCGGCATAATCCAGACTGCCGGAGTTGAAAAACAGGAGGGACTTGAACATGGAGTGATTAAACAAATGGAAAAGTCCGCCCAGAATCCCAAGGGGCGTTCCCAAGCCAATGCCGAGGAGTATATACCCTATCTGGCTGATGGAGTGATACGCAAGCAGTCTTTTGACGTCCCATTGTCCGATTGCCAGAATAACGCCGACTATCATGGAAAGGACGCCAAGGATGCAAAGGGTTTCAAGGAAGAGCGGGCTGGCGCCGAAGATGCAGAAGAAGACTCTCAGCATGGCATAGATGCCGAGCGCCTTTATCAAGACGCCGGAGAGCATGGCGGAAATGGGCGCCGGGGCGGCGGGATGGGCATCCGGCAGCCAGGGATGGAAGGGAACAATCGCCGCCTTCAATCCGAACCCCATCAGGAAGAGGACAGAGATGAAGAGGACGGTGACATTTGGGCTGGCGGATTTCTGAGCAAGGGTTAGAGCAATATCCGCCATGTTCAGACTTGAGGTATAAGAGTAAAGCATCGCCACGCCAAGAAGAACAAAAGAGGCGGACAGGGAGCTCAAAACCATATATTTAAAGGATGCCTCCAATTCCTCGGCTTCGGTGCCGAATGCCACCAAGGCATAACTGGCAACGCCGGCGAGCTCGAGAAAGACAAACATATTGAAAAGGTCGCCGGTCACAATCAACCCGTTCATCCCTGTGAGCATCAGGAGAAACAGGGAATAAAACTTTGGCTTGGCAGTATATTTCTCCATATAACCAATGGAATACAGGGATGAAAGAAAGGATATCAGATTGACTGTCACGAGAAGTAAAACCGTGAGTCCGTCAACCACCAGGGAGATACCGATTGGGGGAATCCAGTTCCCCATTTTGTAAATGACGATTCCGTGTGCTCTGATGGTGTAAATCGTTGCAAGGGATAAGATAAGCAGGATAAAAGTGCAGAGATTGGCAAGCACATCCGCCGCCTTTTTGTTTTTAAAGAGATTCACCAGAAAGGCGCACCCAAGAGGGAGGGCAATAAAAAGTGGCAACAACCGGGTCATATTTTATCCTCTCAGCTTGCGTATCTCAGTTATATCATACGTCCCATACTTTTCGTAAAGCCTGACGGCAATGGCAATCATGAGGGCAAGGACGGCGAGCCCGATGACAATTGCGGTCAGCACAAGCGCCTGGGGGATGGGGTCCACCATGTTTTTAACTTCCTGCGTTTTATCGTAAATGGGAGCGCGGCCACCCATGCGATACCCGGTCAGGACAAGGAAAAGATTCACGGAATAATCGAGGATGCTCATTCCAATAATGATCTTAATCAGGTTCCTTTTAACAAGGATGCCGTAAAGCCCTACGCAAAAGAAAACGAGGCATAAAAAGTAAATCATTTGTCACCCCCCGGTTTAAACGTGGTCAGGAGAATAAAGACGAGGTAAAGGCCGGCGCCGACCTTGATGCAGATGGCAATATTACACAGGGGAATAATCCCGGCGCTGGGAAGTTCAAAAGGCGTTCCATGCGGCAGGAAGTTGAGAAAGAAGACGCCGGTGATAATAAGACCAAGTAAAGCCAAAAGCAGAAACATCAGCCCGCCGAGGCTTTCCATAAATGTCGCAGTCTGCAGGTTCATCTTTCTCGATGCAAAATCTCCTCCGTATGCCAGAACCATATGGATAAAGGAGAGCGCTATAATAACCCCCCCGGCGAATCCGCCTCCGGGTGTGAGGTGTCCGTGAAGCATGATGTAAATTCCAAAAAGGAATATCAACCCGACTGTGAGCCGGGTTACTTCCTTGACGATGAGTGTCATCCCCTTTTTAGGATTTCTCATTTCTTATTCTCCCCACGGCTCTCAGAACCACAGACACGCCGAGAACCGCCGTAAATAAGATGGATGCCTCAATCAGGGTGTCATATGCCCTGTAATCGAGGATAACAGATGCCACCATATTAGTCGCCCCCGTTTCCCGGATTCCCCGGGAGATATATTCACTTGCCACTTTCATAATGGGCATTCCGAATTGAGGAAGCCCTCTCAGGGCGGCATAGGAGAAAACCAAAAACACGAAAATCAGCACAAGGGCGGATATGATTCGGAGGTAATCCGCGTGTTTCCGTGGAAAGTACATCTCCCTTTTAATTGTGGCGCGGACGAGTAGAATGAGGCAGAGAATCTCCACAACCAGTTGTGTAATTGCAAGGTCAGGCGCCTTCAGGATAAGAAAGCTTATCGTTACACCCACGCCGACGGCTCCTATGGCGATAACGGAAGAGAGCATGTCCTTGATTTCAAGAGCCAGAATGGAGCCAATTATCATAAATACCATAAGGGGTATCATTTGATTGGCTTCGGTCAGGGTAATGTCCATGGTCTCACAGCCCTCCCTTGCAGAAGATTATAATCAGAATCACAAGACCCGCGAGAGACCAGAGGAGATAAGTCGGAAGAATGCCGGTATGAAGTTCCTGGAATGCATAGCTCAGAGAAAACACAAGTTTTTTCCCCATATCGTATATGTCAAAGAGTTTTTTCTCCGCTTTTTGATAGATGAATTTAAAAGGCTCCATCTCCTGAATGGTGCGATAAAAATCCACCCCGCTGACCTCATGTCCCTTCTCCAGTATCTCGCCGCCCGTGAAGATTTCATTCTCCTTAAGGGACTGTGGGCGTCCCAGAAAATAGATGATTCCGCCCGCAAAAAGACCGATCAGGAGCAAAAGGGTTGCAAGAACGGGTTCCCAGAAGCCTATGTAGGATATGTTTTTTACCACAGGTTCGATGAATGGTTTCAGGACAAATCCCTTTGCAAATAAGCCAAAGAGCACGCAAAGAGCCGCCAGAACAGCCATCACCGTCCACATCGGCCAAGGGGCTTCTTTGATTTCCCTGCCAGCCAGTTCTTTTGATTGCTGACCCAGAAAAATGGCATGGATGAGTTTCATAAAACTTGCAAGTGTCAGGGCGCTTCCGAACATCGCCGCCGCAAGCCAGATATTCCTGGATTGCACCCCCCCCTACCCATCTCTATCAAACCCTGATAAATCATCCACTTACTCACAAACCCGTTAAAGGGCGGAACCCCAGAGATGGATAAGGAAGCAATCAGGCAGCATAGAAAGGTTACTGGCATAAAACGGGCCAAGCCTCCCAGTTTATCTAAATCGCGCTTTTCTGTCCGATAGATCACTGCCCCTACACAAAAGAATAAAAGACTTTTAAATACGGCGTGGTTTATCAGATGAAACAATCCTCCGGCCACGCCGATTGAGACTCCCGTGCCGATACCTAAAATAACATACCCGATCTGACTAACGCTATGATAAGCAAGGAGCCTTTTGGAATCGTGCTGAACAAGCGCCATCATCACCCCGATTATTATGGTCAGAGAACCCAGTGCGCAGAGTATGAATTGCCAGGAAATAATGGGGAGAAACATCTGCCAGAAGACCCTTATAATCAGGTAGATGCCCAGCTTGATCATGACTCCGGAGAGAAGTGCGGATACGGGAGAAGGCGCAGCCGGATGGGCATCCGGCAGCCAGGTATGAAAGGGTATAATCCCCGCTTTCACCCCGCCGCCCAAAAGGAAGCTCAGGAGTAAAAGGTGCATAATTCCGGGTTGGAAAACCATTCCCGAAAGGGCGGCCATATTTATAGTCCCCTTAAGGTGATATATGCCGATGATGCCCAGGAGCATACACAGCGCGCCCATCTCACTCATCAGGAAATATTTGATCGCCGCCCTTGCGGAGTCCAACCGATTGTCAAACATGACCAGGAAAAAGGCGGCGAGGGTCATAAATTCCCAGAACAGGAAAAGAGTAAAGAGGTCGCCGGCCGCCACCGCCCCATTCATGGATCCGATGAAAACCAATAAGAGAAAATAATATTTATTCAGATGGGTGTATTTTTTCATATAGCTAAGGGAATAAAGCGTTGCTAAGAATCCGAGAAACGATATGAGGATTAAGATTACCAGAGATAACAAGTCTATTCTCAGACTCAAGGAAAGGGTGGAAGAAGAATAATATTCGTATTCAAGAGGATGCTTGGAGACCGCCGGATAAAAAGAGAAAACAAGAATG
>JAPLSR010000418.1 GCA_026398545.1 Candidatus Sumerlaeota bacterium
AAAGCGCCAATTCAATAAATGCAGGTAATATCAAAAGACTGATCGAACCCTATGACAAGACATTCAAGGCAATTGAAAATACTTACAAGAAATCCTTTTGCCGCTGGCCGGTTGACGGCAGTCTCAGCTCCATCTCAGACACTCCAGACGCATCGAACTATCTCACCCTTGCACAACTTATCCTCCTTCAGGCAAAACTCGCCACGTATGAGAATCGCTTTGATGATGCCCTTCTCTGGTCGCGTCGTCTTCTCAGGATGGGGGAACATCTTAACCACGGACGGCTTGAGCAGCGCCGTCTGGGAATGAAAATTCAAAAACTGGGCGCAGAGGCGTTCAGAGACCTCATCTGCACCATCCAGACACCTGAACAGGCAGATGAGACCGCCAAAATCCTGAATGAAATCCTTCTGAGAAAGCCCCCCACTGATTATCAGAATCTCGTCACCTATGAACGTGTGGAATGGCCCAATGTGGACAAATCCCTTTACACCGAGGCTGCCTTGCGCGCCCGTATTGAGTCAGTCTATCTCTCCATGCTGCCGGTGGCGGTCGCCTCAAAAAAATATTACCTCATTCACAATCACCTCTGGCCTGCCTCCGAAAGCATGCTGGTTCCTGACTATCTCCCCGAACTGGTCATAGACCCCTTCTGCAAGGAGCCGCTGAAGGTCTTTCCCCTTCCTGTGGGATTCAGGATATACTCCATTGGTCCTGACCGCACGGATGATAGGGGTAATACCCCTTTCGAGCCTTCCAGAGGACTCAATAGCAACGGCGATATCCTTATTGACGTCAAATGAAGAATTGACAATTGATAATTGATAATTGACAATTTTAATAATGAAGCCTGCATCAGCAATGCCGGCATTCCAATCCCTTACCAGCTTTGCAGGATTGTGTCATCGGGGGTCGGGGCGGCGGTATAAGCCTTGATTGCCTGCGCTGGAAGAAGTCGGGTGAGGTCAAAATAGAGCGGGGGACAAAAAAAGACGTTCATTGTGGCGATTTTCCGCGCCAGTCTGCCCCCTCCCTCCGGCACATTCAGGATTTCAACGGCAGTCTCCCCGGGATAGCGTTTTAACAGGCGATGAACCCTTTTCAAGGCGTCATATGTGATTGCCGGCGGACCGGTGCAATCCAGGACAACCTTTCTGAGCGACCTGACCTGTGCGGAAAGATGTTCCAGTGGAAAGGCGCATGTGGCAGAGAGGGCGGGAAATTCACCTATGCGCTCCACAATGCCTCCTATGACCACAGGCAGATTAATTCGTATGGCGGACTCATATCTTTTTCCCACCTCCGCACCCACCCTGACGTGAATTCCCTCAAAATCCAGAACCATAACCGTGTCTCCGGCGATGAATGGTCCCTCCATGTCGATATGGTCAATGAACCCGCCGATAAACTTTTCCATGCCAGCCTGCTTTGTGGAGAGGTCGGTCATGGAGAGCGCCCCCATCTGCTGAAGAAGAGAAAGGTATGGCTCGAGGGGATAACGCGTGACAACGGCTCCTGTGGTCTCAATTTCCATGCGCATCAATTCCTCGGGAGAGAACTCCGGGATTTCCGGCGGCTGGTTCAAGAGCTGCGCCTCCTCATCGCCAAATAACGGGATGGTTGCATCCCCCTCAACTTTCTGGCTCTTGGAATATCCAATGGTGTTATCGAGGATTTGAAGGAGTTGGGCGCGCCTGAGACTGAAGCAGTCCAGGACTCCCGTCTTGATGAGGTTTTCCAGAAGCGGGTAGTTGAGGAGTCGGGAATCCACGCGCTGGCACAAGTCTAAAAGGTTTTCA
>JAPLSR010000260.1 GCA_026398545.1 Candidatus Sumerlaeota bacterium
TTCCTCGTTCAAATTCACACGCCACGCCCTGCGAATCTCTTTCGCGATCTGAATCGTTCCGGTTTGAGCATCATCGGACGGATTATACAGGCGAAGCACAATGGCGTCGCTTTTTTCCGCTTTCTTGATGGCGCTGAGCATCGCGCGATTGTTGGAGCAGGTGATAAATCTTAAGGCTCGCGGAAGATATCCCCTTTTGTTTTTGCCGAACTGCGCCGCTCGCAAGGGCACGCTCAACCGCAAGGCGTTTTCAGGAAGAGCCGCCTCCGTCCAATTACCGTCATGAGGCTGTATCGCCATTCGAAATTCGTGCCGCCCCGGACATTGCGTACCGGGGTCGGGCAATTCCTGCTTCCGCTGCTCTGAGACCTCAAGCTTGATTCTCACCGCCCGCACTAAAGTTATGGCAATAGCACATGCCTCATCCCTCGTCACCTCAAACTCCTGAAGACCTTCAGAAAGGAGCGCCAGACCCCGCCTGCCATCACTCACATCAACAAATGTGCGGTAAGGATATGTCCCAACCACTGGCTCTTTCCAATCATCGCGGTTGGGAAGCGCTATGGGGCGCTCCACCACATCAAAATGGCTGTCCGCATGGGAAGACAGGGCATGGACAAGCCGCGTGGGAAAAAGGAGGCGTAACCTGTGGTCCCGCGCCGCATTATCAAAACCTGTCACAACATCCACCCGCCGCGACCCTTTCGTGAGTGTGACAAGATGTGTTACAGGCAATTCCACATGGTCGTCCGAGCGATGAGTATCGTCGCGGCATTCGCGTGGGACCTTGAGGGATAGGTCAATGCGGATGGTTGCGGAAAGGGGTCCATCCTCCACCCTTTTTATGCTCGCTTCAGCACCTGTGGAATAAATCACCTGGTCAAACGCCGGTGCGATGCGCCTCCAGGCATTTCCGACTTCCCCAGCATCTTCGAGAGTGAGAAGACCATCATACTCGGCGCCGGTTGTTTTTTCAGCGACCTTCAGTGTCCCGTCCGGGTTGACCTCCACACGCAGAAATTCATTCTCCATCACATTGGGGGCTGCAAAAAGCGAACCACTTCTTCTGTCGGGCTTTTCATTTGGTTCAACTGTATAAACCATGTATCCAAGCGCAGGAATCCTCTCCGCCTTGAGCTTGACCCTGAAGCGGCGAGTTAAATACCCGTGAGGGACATTCCAGGGATTATCCACGAAAAGACCGCCGCGCTCCTGAGACAAAATTTGATAATCACACACCATCCCCCTGTCATCGCGGATGATGAGGGATTGGGCGCCGCATGCCTCCGGCAGGTCGATTATGAGCCCCAGCATCTCGGAACGTTCAAACGGCAATGTGTTGAATATGATTAGAAATTGTGTGTCAGCGTTGGCGTCTTTTGTATCCACATTTTTAGCGAGAAATTTTAAGCCCTCCTGCATAAGCCCCTCGCTAATCCGGGCAGACTGGCGAAGGTGATATCGGACATCTTCCGTGACCTCGTCCAATGCGCAACCCGCATTTGCATCATGGGTGTGGGTGGAAATGAGATGACGCCACGCTAAGTCAATATAGCGTGAGGGATAAGGCTGACCGAGCATCCAGGCAATGGTGGAAGCCGGCTCAGCCTGATGAACAAGGAGGTTTTCTGTGCGGAAGTTTTCCTGCTTCAGTCGTGTGCGTGCGCTGATGGTGCCCGGAAAGAGATAAGTCCAGTATCCCTCCTTTAGATTTGTGCGTCTTTCTCCCTTGAGGATTGGCAGTTTGGAGAGGTCAAGATTACTCTTCAGGGTGTCAAAGTAATCCTCCAGGTTGCTGTGCATGATTTTCACATCAGGCATGAGGGATGCAGCATCTTTGACCACCTGCGCCTCAAGTGGATGGGGCCAGCTGATATCATGCCCGTGCATGGCAAGGAAATAAGGACCGAAGTATTGTCCCCCCTCAATCTCCAGCATTTTTTCCAACGCTGGCGCAAGATTTTCCTTCCTGTAAAGGATATCAGGCTCCAGAATTTCAATGTTGGAATGCGTCGCCGTCCCATCGGCATTTTTAAAGGGAGTCTCGCTGCTCCCGCCCCAGCGCCAATCACGGTCATTAATGTCCAGCCCGTAGGTGACCTTCCTGAAAATCAGGTAATAATAATTATAGCGTGCAAAGAGTGCAAAACGGTGTGCCAGGACACGTGTCCCATCGGGGGATTCCCAGATGAACTCACTTGTTGTCTCATGAGGGCTGATGCCCCTGTAAAAGAGCGCTGTATCAATGCCGAAACCGGCGAATATCTGTGGGAGCTGACCCGTCTGCCCCCAGGAGCAGGGCGTGTAGCCAATCTTCATCACATGTCCAAAGGAACCGGCGACCCTGTGACCATACATGAGATTCCGCACAACAGATTCCTGTCCAATATTGGGGATGTCCGGCAGGGTGTACCAGGGACCGAGGAAAAGGCGTCTATCACGGACGAGCCTCTCAATACGGGCGCGGTTCTCAGGGCGGACATCAAGATAATCCTCAATCATGATGCAGTGGGCGTCCATGGTGTAAGAGCGATACTCAGGGTCATGCTCCAGAAGGTCCAGGAGGTAATCCATCATCTGGACAAGGAGCATCCGTGTCTGCTGAAAGGGAAACCGGAATTCCCTATCCCAGTGTGTGTTTGAAACAATATGGATTTCCCTGAATTGCTTTACCACACCCCCGCCCTATTCATGTATAAAAGAATTGAGCAACCCGCAATGAACAAAAACGGAGAATCAGAATAGCTCTTTAAGTCTTTTGCGGAGACTATGATAAAGGGCACAGGCAAGCATTAACTTTGCCGTATCCACAAATATGAAAGGGACAAAACCTGCAATAATTGCGCCTTGATATGACATGCCTGTGACACATTTTAACCAGAGGACAGCGGGGATATAATATGAAAACATCCCTGAGAGCAGCACGAGAAAGGCTTTGATATTAAAGGGGGTTACATCTTCCGGCAGAAATCGCCCGATAATAAAAGTTGTCAGGACAAAACCGAAAAGATAACCCGCCGTCACGCCCCTGAGCGCCTCCATACCTCCCGCAAAGTTGGCAAAAACGGGAAGTCCCATTGCGCCGATGGCAAGATATGACGCCTGTGATACCAATGCATATCGCCGCATTGCCATGGCTCCGAAAAGCACAAAAAAGACCTGCAGTGTGATAGGCACAGGCGTGAAGGGAAGAGGGATGCGCGCCATGGCTCCAAGCGCCATGCAAATTGTCAATGCACTGCATCCAAGAAAAATTCTTACACTTCGTGATTGAACAAGGTCTGAACGTGTCAGAGAGAAAGATGCGGCAACAGCGTTCATGACTTGCCCTCCTTTAAGATACCATTATACAATTTGAGACCTCTGAAATACTGTGGATTTTTTCTCTGCGTTCACTGCGTGCTCTGCGTGAAATAAAATCAATCTCACGCAGAGAGCGCAGAGTTCGCAGAAAAAGTTTGATTATTCCTTATACTCCCGTGAATATATCTTTTTCAATCTTTGCGCATCGTGCAGATTATCCATATACAGCCTGTCGTTGGGCTTGATCTTAAGGGCTTTTGTGTAATAATCAATCGCCTTGTCGTAGTCGCCCTGAACCTCCGCTGCAACACCGAGATTGTTATAAGGCGCAGGGTCATCGGGTCTCAGGTCGAGCCCCCTTTCCCAGGAGGAAACAGCCTCATCCCAGAGACCGCTCTGCGCCAGCCGCACGCCCCTCTTGCACTCCGCCGTCTTCCCGTTTTCCAAAACCTTCTCCTCCTGAACCGGATGAGGGGCTATCAGGGCGGCGAAATAACCTGTCACCTCGTCCGTGAGTCTGTTCAGGATTTCATCCCGCGGTGGGAGCGAACCAATCTCGCCAGACCCTTTTGCCCGCCTCTTAAAACTGGCAGTTCTTGATTCAGCCACGATAATTTCGCTCGTCTCAACGTTCACCATTCTGAAGGAGGCGGAAACGGTGGCGCCACGAACCATGACCGGCACATCGACAAAATAGGTTTCATAGCGCGCCATCCGACGCCCCTGGCGGTCGGAATAATATCCGGCGATGCGGGTGCGCTCCTCCTGTTCCATCATCTTTTCATCCTCAACGTCGTAAGCATTCACCTCGCCGCTGACTATATACTGGGCGTTTAAGATTTTGCCGAGCTCGATAGCCTTGTTGGGGTCGACCAAATCCGTCTGGGCAAGGCGTCGTTCCGCCATGATGCTATCCATGCGGGAACGCTCCATAAGTTCATAATACCTGCTGGGGGCGAGTTTGGAGACAAAGGCGCCGGCAACTTTTTCCCCGGCAGCGGGGTCGTTGGCAGGTGCCTTAAAATTTATAACGGCAAGAATCTTTCCCCCCTTGATGGGATATTTGGGCGGCTCAATTCGCCGGATAAGGATATTTGTCCTCGCACATCCGGAAAAAATAATAACAACAAAATAAATTGCCAGTAATGTAATAAATTGTTTTACAGCATGGTATCTCATGACGCTTTTCCTTCGGTTAATAATATTGAATGAAATCAGTATTAAATTCCTGCGGTATTGTAAAGACTTTTCGTTATAACAAGACAGGGTGTTAATGTCTTTTGCGCAACCCCGATTTCAAGCGTCCCACGGTAATCAATGCGTCATGGCGTAGGTTATGATATTGGCGCCCAAGGAGAAGGCAATCTCAGGTTCGGGGACATCGATATAGGGTCGCTGACTCTTGTCCCAGGCGCATCCAATGGGGCGGGGACTGTAAATAACACATTCAAACCCATCGTGATTAATTCCATAAAGGGGTAAAATCTCCCGAAAACTCTTTTCCGTGTCCGCCGAGACGTCCGCACCGAAACGATATGGATTCTGGTAGACGGGATGATTGTCAGGAATAAGGGCAAGTGTTTTGTCCGGGAAGAGGGCTTTCAACTCCCGCTGGACAGCCTGTTCAAATGCCTTCCGGTTGCAACAATCGCAGATGAAAAGGAATCCGCCGCGCTGGAGATATTCCTTTAACTTTGAGCGCTCCACCTCGCTGAAATGGAAATCAAGGTGTCCGGTCAGGTAAAGAAAGGGAAAGTTGGTTAGGTCATCCTCCGCAAGATTGACCGCCTTCCGGCGATAGACCACGTTGCCTGTGGTATTCTGGGAGATAAAACGCATGAGATTCTGAATTCCGTTCGGGGCTGTATCCCAGTCTCCATCGTGCATGATCTGACCGAGAATAATCTCTCCGGGCACAGCAGTGTCTTCCCTGTAAACGCGCGAGATACTCATATCACGCCCGAGGCGGTAATAGGCAAGGCAGTAAGTCAGGATATTAAGCCCCATCATGCGGGCATCATGAATTGCGACGTGGCGTCCTTCAGGATAAATCTCCCCGCCCCAGCCGCAGGAGAGGTCATAAGGGCTGAAAATGACCGCGGCGCGACAACCTATATTGAGTCCCTCAAAAGCCGCCTGTGTCTGCTTTTCCTTTCCATCATCATAATATGTCACTGTGCCCACAGGCGTGAAGCAGGAATAAAGCGGATGCTCAGCAGGAAAAACCTGCCATGGACGGTCGGGAAAAATCGTCTGCATCTCCTCCCGGAAGGACTTTTCAAATGGTCCGGTGCCACAGCATGGGTCGCCGAAGACAAAGCCGCCCTGGAGGACAAATCTTCTAATCTTTTCATGCTCCTCCGCCGTGAAGGAAATTTTCTCAAACCC
>JAPLSR010000169.1 GCA_026398545.1 Candidatus Sumerlaeota bacterium
TTTATTGACAGAGATAAGAATGTATTGGTTATAAAAAATTTAAAATATCAGCAGAATAATTCCAGCGAATTGTGCCTGTTCGTGCGATTGTAGTTATTATCTCCTGTTCCGGGGGTGGTTGCGATGAAGCAGATTATCATAGCTGGCTTTGGTGCGGTTCTTATCTTCACCCTGATGGCATTCGGTGTCCGACCCATAACAGAACCCCTTCCAGAAATCAAGGTTGCCCTTTACACTGGCAAAGGCATTATTGAGAAATCCACAAGCGGTGTAAAAAACGCCCTGCAAAATTGTTCCGACCTCAGGATTTCAGAGGTAAATGAGAATGATATTGTGGGCGGGAAACTGAAGGGCTGCCGGGTCTTGATTATGCCCGGCGGCACAGCCAGCGGGGAGCGTGAAGCCCTTGGAACGAAGGGGTGCCGGGCTCTTGAACATTTTGTCTCCTCCGGCGGCGGTTTTATTGGCATCTGCGCAGGCGCATATCTCGTCCCGCTGAGCGATAACAGAACCGGCGCAGATATTCAGTTAATCAATGCAAGATTGCACGATGTGGAACACTGGGTGCGCGGGGCACAGACGGTGGAATGCCTTGCCCTGACAAAAAAAGGCGCTGGAACGGTCCCCTTCAGCATCCATTTTGAGAACGGACCCCTCTTTATCCCCGGCAATGACCCATATCTTCCTGAATACGTCTCCCTCGCCAGATACCAGACAGACCTTCACGCAAAGGATGCACCGGCGGGAGAGATGATGGGACGCGATGCCATTATCGCATCGCGATTTGGCAGGGGGCGGGTGATTTTGTTCAGTCCTCATCCCGAAATGACGCCGGGTTGTGAGCCGATGCTGGCGCAGGCGGTGCGATGGGCTGCCGGTCAGTCGGAACCTCAGACCTCAGCCCTTGGACCCGAATTCAGTTGGGAAGGCATATTCGGCACGATGCCGCCTCAGACACACACAAAATAACACACACAGTTTACAACCCCGAAATTTTTCTTTTCCCCTTGAATTCTTCAAGGGGATTTTGTTTTCTTTAACATAAACCGATTTGAAAGGAGAGAAAAAATGAGGCGTTCTCGTTTGTTTGCCACGGGGATTCTTTCTTTCATCCTTATTCTTACAGTCTTTTCCTGCGCCCGTCATACTGTCATCACTCCCCCATCTGTCACAAGCCCTGAAGCATATCTGCCCATTGGAAAGAAGAGCGTCTTATATGAGTATCCAGTTGAAAATGGCGTGATTCACAAGATTGAATGGAGACAATCAGGACCCCTTTTCTTAAATACGCTCATTGTTGACCTCAGGCAACCCGCCATTCATTTTGAGGCGGAAAAGGGGAAAGATATGCTCTTTCAGGGTGAAAAAGTTGCCTCCATTGCCACACGGGAAAATCGCCCGGGGCATACCATTGTTGCCGCGGTGAATGCCGATTTCTGGGGCAATAAATTCATCCCAATCGGACTTCTTGTGGATGACGGGACTATTTACAAAGGTCCCCATCCCAATAGAAGCGTCTTTATACTGGATAAACAGGGGATACCCCACTTTGCCAGAGTTGACATGGAGGTGATGCTACAAGTCGGAAATGTCTCCATTCCTATAAACGGCATCAATCTGAGTTATGAGGCGAGTGCGGTCTTGTTTACTGACCGATTTGGAAATACAGTTGATTTTCCCTCCCCTCGCCTGATTTTTCTCCTCCGACAGAAAAGCCCCGTCTTCATCCCCAATGAGCCGTGCCTTGTCCAGGTGACTGACATTTTAACAAGCGAAACAAAGGTGGCATGTCAAAAAGGGATGTTCATTCTCGCTTTGAAGCCTGAAGTCGGAGACAAATTTCGGAATGTCCTGAAGAAAAATGCAAAGGCAACCCTCAATGCTGTGCTGAAGGGTTTTGATAAACCCGTCATGCTTGCCGTAGGTGGCGGTCCACGCATTCTCAGGGATGGAAAAATATCGGTGGAATTTGAGGAGGAAAATATCCCGGCATCTTTCAGCACCACAAAGCACCCACGCACCGCCATCGGCATCTCAAAGGATAAAAAGACGGTCTATCTCGTCGCTGTGGATGGGCGCCAGCCCTCCCTGAGCATCGGTCAAAGTCTGAACGAACTGGCTCAATATTTGAAAGGGTTGGGGGCATGGGATGCCATCAACTTCGACGGCGGCGGTTCAACAACCATGTGGGTTCGCGGCGAAATCGCCAACAGACCATCGGACGCCACAGGACCGAGAACGGTTACCAATGCCCTCCTGCTTGTCAGCTCGGCAACACCCGGCAGACCCGCTCACATCCGTCTGGAACCGCGCGACCTCCGCATCCCCGCCGGCTCAACCATGACCATCACACCCATTCTATATGACGAGCATTACAACGCAATCTCGTTAGACCCGAAAGACATATCATGGGAAACCTCCGGTAATATCGGCATGGTGAAGAACGGCACCATATTATTTGCCGCTGAAAATGAAAACGGGGAAATCACGGTCAAATGGAAGGGTGGAGAAATCTCCGATTCCATTTCCGTGCATGTTATGAAACCGGCAACAAT
>JAPLSR010000263.1 GCA_026398545.1 Candidatus Sumerlaeota bacterium
GAAAAGCTGAATATATGGACCGGTTTAGACCTCCTTGCCCCGTTGACGTTAGAAAAGTTCTTAACGATGTGGTGCAATCCGAATCGGAAGTAGATCAGAAATATTATTTTAGTGAGAAGGCGCTTGAAGGCCTGCGTAAGGCTAACAAAACAATGAACAAAGGACGTGTTCAGGATTTAAGTGAGCCGTGCAACACTGTGGGGGCCCATTTAGCTAAGGTAAGCATAAACAGCACTGACCCTGTTCTTCATGTAAACGATAGATATAGGAGATTCACTCCCCGGGAGGTTGCAAGGATTCAATCATTTCCCGAAGAGTTCAAATTGACAGGTTCCGACGGCACACAATATAGAGCATTGGGGAACGCTATTCCTCCGGTTCTTGCCTGGCATGTTGCAGGCTCTATTATTAATTCACTTCAATCATAGGCATTAGAATGGTGGATACTATATCACCAGAACGAAGAAGCTGGAACATGTCGCGCATTCGCGGCTCAAATACTTCTATTGAGAAATTAGTCCGGAAGGAACTTTTCAGGAAAGGCTTCAGATTCCGTATCAATACTAAGAATTTGCCCGGTAAACCAGATATAGTTTTAAAGAAATATAATGCTGTGATATTTATTAACGGCTGTTTCTGGCACGGTCATATCAAATGTAAAGCCGGAAGGATACCTAAGTCCCGTGTAAATTACTGGAGAGAAAAAATTGATAAAAATATTGAGCGAGATGAAAAAAATTTGAGAAAGCTTCGAAGGATGGGATGGAGAGTTATGACAGTATGGGAGTGCCAGATTAACAATAATTTAGGCAACATCACTAACAGGATAGAGAAGTTTACATTGAAACATCATGTAAATTAGCTGTGGCATTTTATATTCTTATTGCCTTCATGAAAGACAATCGAGTCATTAGCTTTATAAGTTTCAAAAGCATCTTCGCTATCGTATTCAGTTATGTCTTAATCTGATTGTATTACAAGTTTTCCGGAAGGTTCTATCTTCTGACTTTTACGGGGAGCCAGATTATTTTCAATACCCTGAAATATGTTTGATATTTTCCAAACGTGGCTGTTAATCCGCCTCAGGCGGGCAAAGGACAAATGATTTGTTTTTTATATATTCCCCTCTGTTTTCCCCGTGGTTAATCCTCCAGAAATTGACCGAACCCTTCTTCATGCTCGTGACCTGGAACTCTTTGTTTTCCATATTTCACACATCTTTTTATATCGGGCAAAACGCTCGATAACACAATAGTGCTCCGGGGTTTTCAAAAAACAATAGTTCACAGATTGACAAAACAGAAAATGGACGATAATCATGTATTATGTTTAGTTCATCATAAGTATCGTAAGGGAATAATTACAAATGGTTCTTAATGAGAAGTCATCGTTGCTTCGGCTTGAGGAATGGCTTAGCCGGAAAAGTGGTCTAATAGGCATGATTGTCCTGCTGGGGTCTTTTCTATTATTCTGTTCCACAAATACAAATCTCAATGGTGGTGACACGCGAGGCACCACTGACCTTGCCTGGTGGGTGGCAGAGGGACATCCACCCAGACTTAACGGGCATCCCTTTTACAGTGGGGATGGACCCTGGGGCTACTGGGCGGTGAAAAAGGATAATGGTGTGATAGCAACCGTGTATCCGCCGGGAAATCTCCTGTTCGGGGCAACCGGTTTCTATCTTTTTCGCATACTGGGAATACCTGTCAGGGTGAGTGAGGATGGGATTTATGGCAAATTTATTGCCTCGGCAATGATAACCCTCACCTGCTGGTGCCTCTGGAGAGTGCTCGCGATGACTGCTGGTCATCTCTGTGCTCTTTTGTGCGCCCTTTTTATTGCAACGGCTTCCCCATATTATTCCTCTCTTTCTCAGGCATTATGGAGTCAAACGGGTGGTGTTCTGTGCCAGGCGCTTTCCTCCCTGTTTTATATCAAGGCATCACTGGTGAGCAAGAAGGCTTCTGGCAAACTAAATGACCTATGGCTTCTTCCGGCTGGATTTTTTGCAGTCTGGGGCATTTTCTCCCGACCACAGTTTTTTATATGGGCATTATTATTTTTCATTTTTATCGCCTTTGAGCATCATAAGGGGGTATGGAAGGCATTGGCAGGAGGTCTTATTGCACTGGGTCCAGGGCTTCTTCTCCACTATTACTCAACCGGTAGTTTACTTGGTAATTATATCGGCAAGCAGACTGGATTCGGCATAACAATGAATCCATTGGACTGCCTCTCTCACGCGAGCGGTCTTTTGTTTTCCTTCACACGGGGAATCTTTTTATATTGCCCCTGGACCCTCTTAATCGTGGGAGGGCTTATCAGGCTTGGCGTCAAGAACCAATGGAAAAACCGCTGGCTGCTCCTGCACGCCTTGAACATACTTGGAATCTTCGGGTTGATTGTGCTTTTCAAAGGATGGTATGGTGGAACGGATTTTGGCCCACGCCTTCTATCCGACGCCCTCTGGAGCGGATTAATTGTGGCGGCGCCGCTCATTGTTCTACTTTGCCGGAACATGACCGGGCTTCTCCTCATCCTTATTCTATGGTTCCCCGGGGCATACATCCATCGGAATATGATGCTGAATCCGAGCGCCATGTGGGACAGCTTTATCCCTGCCAACAAGTGGCACAGTTCATATTATGATTGGAGGTTAAGCGCATTTCGCTATTACCTCCTCAAGGGAAGGACATTGCGCGACCTGCAGGACATCGCCCTGGAACCGACAATGATGAGCAACAAAATCAGGGCGGATGACTCAACTGCTGAAAAATTTCTGGAGTCCGGCATCAAAATTGATAGAGGGGAAAAATGCTTTATCCTTCTGGGGCGGACAGCCTCATTTCTGTTTCACCTGCCGGAAAACCTGGAAAACATGGACCTCTGGATGGTCCTTGATATCGAACCCCCCTATCAGGGGGGATTTTCCCGTCGCCTTTCTGTGCGGCTCAACGGCAGGACAATCGGGAATTTTTCATTTGTCGCAAAACTGGAATCCCCCACTATAAGGGTGCGCGTGCCGGCGGAGATGTTCGAAAAAACCGCCTCCAACCGGCTGGTCATTGCAGAACCCTCACCTCCTCAGCACAATCACGGCAATGAGGTGCTGACACTGAAATCAATAACCTTTATCCCCGAATCTTCTGACTGGAAAACGGGATCTGAGCCTGTCAAGTAATCCGATGGATAAGGTCATATTATTTATCTCCATTAAAAATTCCGAAGTCTACTTAGTTCACAGATTGACAAAAAAAAGAAAATGGAAGATAATTATATATAATGTTTTGTTCATTCGGAATGTATTAAGACTCTTGACTGTCCATAGGAGGATATGGTCACAAAGAAGATGTATTTATAACGGCAGACGGGAAGATATTTGTGAATCTCTTCAGGAGCGAGAGCGGACATATTGCATTTGGAAAAAATTTAATTCGACTCTTGCAAAAGACAAATTACCTATGGGATGGACATCTCAGGATTACAAAGGAATGATTCAAGGGTGAACAAGCCCGGGAAAAAACTTATTATTGCCGGCGTGGAATTTCATTCGCGTCTTTTCGTAGGGACAGGGAAATTTTCCTCGCCTATAGTGATGGCGGCGGCGCTGGCAGCCTCAGAGGCGGAGATTGTGACGGTGGCGCTTCGGCGCGTTGACCTGAATAATCTCACCGATGCCATGCTTTCCGCGCTTGATTTCAAGAGGTATCGTCTACTGCCAAACACCTCGGGCGCGCGGACAGCGGAAGAGGCGGTGCGAGTGGCAAAAATGGCGCGCGTCGTGGCAAAGACCTCTTGGATAAAGCTGGAGGTAACGCCCGAACCGCATTATCTCCTTCCCGACCCGATAGAGACTCTTAAAGCGGCTGAGGAACTGGTGAAACTGGGTTTCACCGTTCTCCCTTACATCAATGCCGACCCAATTCTGGCGCGGCGCCTTGAGGAGGTTGGCTGTGCAACGGTGATGCCACTTGCAGCGCCCATTGGTTCCACCAGGGGACTGAAAACATATGACCAGCTTGCCATAATTATTGAACAGGCAGGCGTGCCTGTTGTTGTGGATGCCGGGCTGGGTATGCCCTCCCATGCCGCAGAGGCGATTGAGATGGGGGCTGACGCCGTTCTCGTGAACACTGCCATTGCCATTGCGGATGACCCTGTTGCCATGGCGGAGGCGTTTAAACTTGCCGTGCAGGCAGCGGAGAAGGCTCGCATGGCTGGACCCGCAGGTGAAAGCCGTCTGGCGCGACCCTCCAGCCCGCTGACAGGCTTTTTGCCCGAGGATGGTTCATGAGTTTTGATGATGTTATACAAGAAATAAATCTCACAGAAGTCAGGGAGCGCATCCAGAGCGCCACGGGACGCGACGTGGAGCGCGCCCTTTCAGCGGAGCAGCCAGGTTTGGAACATGCCCCTGCGCTCTTTTCTGAGGCGGCAGTCCCCTTCCTTGAAGAGATTGCCCGGCGCAGTGCGGCGCTGACAAGGCAGAGATTCGGCAGGGTTATCTATCTTTACATACCCCTTTACATCTCCAATGAATGTGTCAACAACTGTCCTTACTGCGGCTTTGCAAAAGGGCTGGATGTCAAACGCGTAACCCTGACGCCCAACAAGGTCATGCGCGAGGCGGTATTTCTCCACAGTCAGGGATTCCGCCATCTCTTGCTCGTCAGCGGAGAACACCCCGCCCATGTGAGCATTGATTATCTCCGCAAAATTATCGCCTCCTTAGACACCCTGTTTGATTCCATCTCAATTGAAATTCAACCCATAACACGGGAGGAATACCTCATCCTGTCGGAGGCTGGCGTGGATGGACTCACGCTCTATCAGGAAACATACGACCCGGAGCTTTACAAATTCTATCACCGCTCCGGACCCAAGAGCCGGTATGACATGCGCCTGATGGCAATTGAGGCGGGAGGCGAGGCGGAACTGCGGACTCTGGGCATCGGGGCGCTCCTTGGACTGGGGGACTGGCGATTTGAGGCGGTGATGCTTGCCCACCACGGACGCTACCTCATGCGGAGATTCTGGCGGAGTCGGCTTGCGGTCAGTTTTCCCCGCATCCGCACACAATCTGGAGGATTCCAACCAAAATTCAGCGTGACTGACCGTGACCTGATTCAGATGATATGCGGGATGAGGCTCTTATTCCCCGATGCGGAACTTGTCGTTTCCACAAGAGAGGCGCCATCATTGCGCGATAATCTTATCGGACTCGGCATCACCCGCATGAGCGCAGGGAGCCGGACAAGCCCCGGAGGCTATCTCATCCGCACAGAATCTCACGGAGGGCAATTTGAGGTGGAAGACCGGCGGACCCCGGAGGAGGTCTGCCATGCTATTTGCGCAAAAGGCTTTGAACCCGTATGGAAGGACTTTGACCGGCAGTTCTGCGTTAAGGATGCATAATATAAGCGTAGAACCTGTTAATCCGCTTCAGGCGGGCAGTTGCGTTATTTAATTCACCTGAGGCGCATTCCCCCTCATCCACCGCCAACGAAGTGGACAATCTCCAGTTGGTCTTCTGGACGGAGGATGGTCTGCGTAAGCGCCTGGTCTTCCAGAATCTCGCCATTGTGTTCCACAGCCACATGCTGAGCGTCAATCTTCAGATGGTTCATGAGTTGAATAATGGAAAGACCCTCCGGGACATCCTTTATCTCACCATTCACACGTATTTTCATCACAAACCTCCTCCTGAGAACTGCCCTCGCCCAAAAGAAGGCGGAGGATGATATTTGCCTGATGCCCCGCCGCCACAGTCACCCGCGGCGCAAGAAGACCTCGTCCGGGCTCTGCGGCGGTCTCCGTGTCTCCCACAAGATAAACATTCCGGAAAACGCGCCTCGTATGTATAAGATT
>JAPLSR010000293.1 GCA_026398545.1 Candidatus Sumerlaeota bacterium
TCCCATATTCGAAGCTGAACATCCCGATGAGGAGCGCCAGATACAAGATTGACATCCTCATAACGCCCGCCATGTTCCCGCGGGCAATATGCACATCAATTGTGACCTTGATGATATAGGGCAGTGCCAGCTCCATCCCGGAAACAAACAGGGAGATGACAATTGCCAGATAAAGGAGGGAGCGGTAAGGTCGGACATACTGGAAGAGCCGCTTAACCAGCCGCGCATCGTAAGCTTTGCCTAAAACCTCCTCATCATGATACGTATCAACAGGCATTATGAATACTCACAAAAAAAACATTTCAAGTAATCCGCCGAGAAATAAAATGTGAATAATATAGAAACGAGATGTTGGAGATTAGTCAATATATTCAATAAAAACCCGAAATTATTTATATACTGATAGTCTACAGTCTAATGCAAAAATAAATAGGACAACCGGGAGAATATTTATCTTCAATTTTTATGGATATTAATTGGTACGGGTTCTGAACCAAGGATTAACAATCGCACATCCTCAATACCTTGAGGAACACTGAAAATAATATCTAAATCAAACTTCCCGCCATATTTTATATATGAGCCACAAAACATTATGAAGCCTTTGGTACCGTCTTTAGAGCCTATTAATATATCCCCCTCACGTAATTCGGGGCTATCTTTGCAAACATGACCACATTCAATCATATCACCATTTGGGACTAAGAGAAAAATAAATTCATCATTTGCTAATCGGCTGGGTTGGAATGATGTAACTTGTTTATTATTTAATTGAATTTTAAAAATAGCACCCTTGAAATCACTAAAAGCTGATAATATATACTTTGGATCAGATTGAGGATTAATATTTTCGACTTGTGCGGTTACTTTTAATAGTTGATATACATTCTTTGGTGTGAGTGAAAATTTACTCAAACCAATTTGCTATGCATAAGGTTCATGCAAAAAGGTTCCCTGAGGTCGTGTGATTTTCCAGATTGGATTTAAGATTTTTGTGCCAGAAAAAATTTTCTTTTTCAAGGTGTTGAGATCTGCTTTTTCTTCTTCAGTAAAAGAGCCAGATTTAACCGTTTCTGAGACGACTTTAGCTATTGAGGCTACACGAAAATCCGATGTGGAAATACACGCCTTGAAATCTCTATGAAGCATCGCCAATGCTAAAGGTTCGCTTTCAACGACAGCCTTTTGAAGCCATGAATATTGTTCAGAACTAAGTGATTTATCCTTATTTTTCAAAATACCTCTGAATGTCAGGCAAGCGGATACTGGATTCTCTTTATATTTATCCAATAAATTTAAGATTTCTTTTCGTGTTTCCTTATTCCAATTTAGATATTCAGGAAACATCAATGAAATATCCGATGATTTATTTAATAACAATTCTCCCTTTTGGATCATTTGTTGGATTTTTATGACTTCGGGATGATCATAGTGGAGTGATTTTTGCTTGAGGGCGAGGGCTTATTTTGCCGCAGCCATTGCCGCAGTATATTCTTTTTCATTCCATAATGAGGCGGCTTTTGCGATCAGGGCATTGGCCTGTTTGATGCTTTGATCCTGGGTGGTTGAGGTGGGATTATCTATTTGTGATTGCTGTTGTGCGTGAATATTGTAGGTAGTCATGGAAAATAAAATTATTATCAGATGAATCTTGTTCATGAGTGTATTTTTCGTTGCCATGCTTTTTTGTAGAGAGATTCTATACCGAACTTAAAAAATTTTTCACGTTGTCAGCGAATTTGGTGTGCACCTTATCAGAATTTACCAGTCCCGGTATCAGTAGTTTTGTATCTATCTGGATTGCGTATCCATGAAGAAAATAGTGCCTAAACTTCCGAAATGGTGTGAGAATCTCTTCGAGATCTTTATCAATGAGCAAGGGTAAATTATTTTGCGGTGGATCGCAAAATTTCTTTAGTAGCTCAACATGCCAATTCTGACCTGTTGGTATTTTGACACCCCGATACTTGCAAATCCTTAATAAAATTTTCTCAATGCCGGAATAAATCTGAGATATGAACGCCCCAGCGGCTGTCTTTTCAACATTTGTCGGTTCCTCTCCTTTGATGCTTGGCAAGAGAAGATGTATTTCAGATATGGTCTGCTTCATGTAATCCAGTTCAATTTCGATTTCTTCTCGCAGTTTTTCACTGTTCATAGATAACCTTGCCCCATTTTTCGATGTGTTCAGTAAACCGGTTTTTCGGTGTAAGAGGGACAACATCCACCGGTATTTGGAGATACTGTTCAAGTTTTCCCGCCAGTTCAAAAATCTTCCAGCCCTCAACACCCTCACAAGCAATATCCAGATCACGCGCATTATCGGGATTTTCAGATGCACTTCCAAAAAGAATAATCCGTTTTGCACCAAAATCTATTGCCATTCTGATACTATTTTGAATGTGTAAGGCTGTTATCGGCATTCATTAACCTCATAAGGCATGATAAAAAATCACCTTTACTTATTCACGTTTGCATGGGCGGATAATTCCTTTGCGGTGTCCTCAATCAGGCGCCGCAGAGCCCGCTCGGTAGCGCGGGCATATTCGGCGGGCGTGTCAAGTGTAAGATTCTCCCGCGCAGTCATCATTCCCTCCCAGTGGTAGGTGTTCCGTTCAGAGCCCTGCAGTTCAAGGCTCACCGCGATGTAGGCAGATGGGGGTTCCGTGGTGCGGTCAAGTTCAAAACGCTCCAGCCTGCCTGTGAGAACCATCGGAAAAAAATCAACGGGGAAGTCTTCAGCCCAGGCGACACGTTTGAAAAGTCCGGCGCTCCTCAACCCCTCAAGAAAGGCGCGTGAGACCATCTCCTGCGGCGGCTCAGCCCATACCTCATAATCGTTATACTCAATCTCGACGGGGGATATGCGGTAAAGCATCCGCTGTTCAATGAACGATGCGGTGTCAAAGGGGCGCAGACCCAGACCGATGGCGGACGGTCGGACGGTGGGCGCCGGCGCCGTAGCGACCAACTCATCCTTTAATAAGTAATGGTGAAGGGCGACCTTCGGTCCACGGCTCAAACAGCCCACCCCCGTCAGAATAAAAGCCAGCGCAAGAAGGGTCGATGCTATTCTATATCTCATCCGCTTATCACCTCCGTTCATTTTTCCGGCGGCCTGCGCCCATACAGCAATATCGATGGGTCGCGCTCAAGGGCGCGGAGCAGGCTTTCCGCAGAGGACAAGGTTGATTGAAGCCGACGGAGTGTTCGCCGCAGGTCATACTCCACAGCTGAGGCATTCCGTTCCGTGTTTCTGAGAAAAGAATCAAGGGTGGCGGTGGCAGAGGTCAACCGGTCGGCAAGGGCGTGTATCTTTTTCTGCGTTGTTACAATATCAATTGCCCTTACCCGCTCATTCACGGTATTGATGGCGCGGTCAAGGTCGGGTATCAGGCGGTTGAGCTGTGTTCTCATGTCGCTGGTTGTCCTGTCTAAGTTGCCCAGGAGTCTGGTGAGACTTGCGGAGACCGCAATGGTCTGGGAGGTGGCATTGTTAGTGAATCTGGTTATAGCCTCCGAGCTCTCCCTTATCTGTTTGAAAAGGGCTTCAAGGTTTTGCTGGAATCTGGTATCCGGCTCGCCGAGCGCCTTATTGGTTTTGTTCAGGATTGCGTTCAGACTGTCCAGCATTTGGGGAAAACTCGCGGTGATGTTGGCGATAAAAGAGATTTCAGAAGGTATTGTGGAACCGGGTGGAATGATGTGTCCCCGAGGTTCACCGTAAATCTCCACATACACAATCCCCGTGATTCCCCGCAGGGCAAGCCGTGCCCTCATCCCATCCCGCAACTCCGACATCCTGTCTTTGCGGATTTTTAATGTGACAAGGACGGAGCCACGCTCTCCAATCTGGATGTCATCCACCTGCCCCACGGGAACGCCGTTAAAACGCACCTCGCCCCCTTTGTCCATACCCGTCACTGATTCATTGAATATCACATAATAGGTTGAGGTGGGATGTCTCTGCACTCCGGAAATAAGGATGAGGACGAGCAGAAAAAAGATAAGGGAGGAGATGAGGAAGACCCCGACTTTGACTTTTTGCGCCTGCGTTGCCATAACTACCCATACCGCCAGCGGGATAGTTCGTCATTTTTATAAAATAAGCGAATAATAAAATTTATTTTCATTCAGTATTTCATCCGGGCGCAAGTAAATTATCATCCACCACGGCACGCTTATGTGGGCTCAACTGTTGAAGTCGCCTTTTATTCTGAGTTTGCGTCAGACAGCGCCGCATTCAGCTCATCCATGAACTCTTTGAGCGAAGAGATGCGCCTTGCGGGATTTTTATCCGTTGCGCATCCGAGAAGGGTGTCTAATCGTGCCGCCGCCTGTGGTTGAAACCGCTTTAGCGGGGGAAGTTTTTCAGAAAGGCTCCTCACGGCGGTGGCAATCAGGGGCTGTCCGGCAAGGGGGAGAGAGCCCGTGAGGAGATAATATGTCAAAATGCCGAGGGGGTATACATAGGACGCGGAGACTAATTCATGTCCGCACAGGAGTTCCGGCGGCAATAGCTGTGGACACCCATCTAAGTACCCAAACGAGATAATCTCGGGGAATTTGGCGAGGTTCACAAGGGCAGCGTCTATATAAAAAACGCGGGACTCATCCTCCAGTATGAAGATGAAGTCGGGTTCTAACTGAAAACGGTGTATATCCTTCTCTAAAAGGAGCTCTGAAATGTCTGATATCTGTTTAAGGATATTCAACGACGTTCGCGGTGTGAGGGGAGCGCGGGACCTGATAAATTGCGATAGTGAGGGCAAATCCGCATATGGGAAGTGAATCAGGAGTGCGTCGGGGAGCCGGATGATGTCCGTGGGTGAGACGACTGCCCGTTCCTCCATCAACTGCAGGATGGATGCCTCCTTTTCCATGGTGTCAATCATTGCGCTGGTGAATTCTTCGGGTAGCGTGGCTGGAGGCATGAATGCCCGCGCGATGACCGGCAGGTCGGCGTCCGGCAGTGTCAGCCGCATGATAAGCCCCAACGGCCGTCGTGCAAGAATCTCCGCCGATTCATATTCCACCGGGAGAGACATTTTGCCAACCTGTCATATAATCACCTCTGCCATAATAAAGGGCGCAGTGATGTTGCAAGAAAAGAATACTTCTATCTTAGAGAAACAAACAATCCGCTTGAGGCGGGGAGAATAATAAACCACCGGGAGCACGCCGACTTCGCGCTCCGTCGCCAGAGCTATGGAGCGTCGGCGACCAAAGCAGCCTTTATTTGGCTGCGACGGCTGAAGGGGAAACACGGGGAGGGAATGATTGCAGGTATCTGGTTGACAGAAAAATCCGATAGCGGGACAATTCAAATTATCTCAACAAGAAAGGATGGATAATTATGAACTATCAGTCTATTTTTATTTTCACGTTGTTTGTATGCGGCTCGTGCCATGCCGTTCTTGCCGCACCAGAGGTTGAAACCAAACCTCAGCCCAAAACAAAAGACCATCAGAAGATAAGGCTGATAATCCGGACAGATGACATCGGCTTCTGCCATGGCGCCAATATGGCAATCAAAAGAATCCTCGATAGAGGCGTGGTTACTTCGGTGTCCGTCATTGTGAATACCCCGTGGCTGGATGAGGCGGTGGAAATCCTGAAAGACCATCCGGAGGTGAGCGTCGGCGTCCATACCAACCTTAACAGTGAATGGCGCGAGTATCGCTGGGGTCCCGTCCTGCCTTACGATAAGGTGCCCTCCCTTGTTGACACATTCGGGCGATTTTTTGGCACACGCCGCGACCTGATGCTGAACCGCCCGCGCACCTCCGAGGTGGCGGCGGAAATTCGGGCGCAGATTGAACTCGCCTTGAAAAAGGGTCTGCGCATCTCTTACTGCGACCATCATATGAGCGCCGCGGTCAACTGCTTGGAATTCCAGGAGGAACTGGAAAAACTTGCTAAGGAATACAATCTTGTCATTTCCCGCTACTTTGGCGAGGCTGATACAAAAAGCATATATACCGTCCCGCCGGAACAGAAAACGGACGCCGCCATCGAGAGCATCCGGAATCTCCCGCACGAGGGTCTCTTCCTTATGGTGCTTCACCCGGGAACGGACACGCCGGAGATGTCAGCCATGACGGATTTGAATTCCACCGGACTCAAGGGGATGTCGCGTTATCGTCAGGCGGAGGCGGATGTCCTCTGTGACAGCCGCTTCAAGACTGCCCTGAAAGATGCGCAGGTGGAACTCACCGGTTATGCCGACCTCCTGAAAGAGTTCGGCACAAAAGGCATGAAACGCCCCTCGACGGCAAAGACGTATGATGAGGTCTTAAAGGAGGCTCTTCAACAGGAGACTCTGACAAAGTGAAGATTCACCACAATCCGCCTCAGGCTGATTCTTTTTGTCATGTATTCTAAGATTGGAACTATTTTTCATAAAGGATACTAATGAAAAAATGTTAGTACGTATTGATTTCATCGGTCAATTATTCATTAGAATTGGATTATTTGAACATAGCAAACCATAATTTATTGGGAAGAATTTAATATGAAAAAAAGTTCTTATTATCTTAGTATATATATATTTTTAATCCCCTTCATTTCATTTGCGGATTTCTCTATAAAAGAAATATTAATGCTCAATGGAGTTTATAATCCAACAGGTGTTGCTGTTGAAATACCCGAAGGAAATCACTTTTTTTCACAGGATGATTTTACAGGTTGCGGTTTTAGTATAATAGATTCAGAATTCCGATTTAAAAATAAAATTGTTCCGGTAGATATTAGTCCCATTAATCCTTTTGGATACATTAGTTTTAATTCTCTAGCTTATGACCCTTTGGCAAATACACTTTGGGTTTCAGATTTATATAGTAATTATATTCGTGAATATACAAAAGTTGGGGATCTTGTCTCAACTTTTTCCATAAATAGAAATATTATATCACTGACATATGATAGTTTAGATAATACATTTTGGACACTTACAGATTACTCGCCTCATATTTTTGAATATTCTAAAAATGGTGAAGCATTAAGAACAATATATTGGGATTACATTACAACGGATATAACTCCGCTTAGTATTGTCTATGATATAAATAGAAATCTTTTATGGTATGGAGCAAAAGAATATCTTATAAAAATTACTACAGATGGAAATGTTCTTGGTATGTATAACTGGGATATATCTCAAATCAAATATTTTTCCGGTATAGGATACCATCCAATCAATGATCAGATTTTGGTCACAGAGGCATCAGATTATTACAATTATTATACAAGTCGTCTTTGGATATATTCCACCTCTGGCGATCTTATCGGAAACCATATTCTTAATCCTTATGGAAATTATGCTAAGGGTTTACATGTTTCCGGGAATTACATCTGGGTCGTAGCCGCGCTCGATGACGGGGGATTTCCCCATGGGATTGCCAAAATGGATACTACTGGGAAACTTTTGTCCTTTTATTCCACTCATTATTGGGATGGCAATATAAATGGAATAATTGAACTTCCATCAGCAAATTCCCTATGGATAACACAGATTCCAAATATTGCTTTTCCCACTACGAATCATAAGATTCAAGATCCATATTATAATTTTTTTCGTTTATCTCCATCATGTGAAATACTTAATTCATATTCTTATCTTCCTTATGACACATATTTCCAGGGCATTACCTATGATAAGTTAGATGGTCATCTCTGGATTGTAGATTCAAAACTGGATCAGGTTCTTGAATTCACCACCTCCGGGACGCTGGTCAGTTCGTTTCCCATTGGACAGACGGGCTGCACCGATCCGTGCGGGATTACGTATATCCCAGATAACGACCGCCTGATGGTCATTGATAACGCCACGGACAGTGTTTATTCATTCACCAAGACGGGCGAATACAAGGGGGGATGCAGCATCGCCAACATCACAACCGAGCCGGAGGATATTTCATACGAGGCGCCGGGAATCATCTGGATTCTTGAACCTCAGCGCGCCATCCGTTGCCGCTACGAGCCACCCACAGCTGTCTCCCCAGCCATCTGGCTGATGTATAAATGAAAAGAATTAATCTTTCTTTACAGGTGTGTCTTAATCCTCCTGAGGCGGATTTTCAATGAAGGGCGGGGTTTACATCGGGACGTCGGGCTGGAGTTATGAGCACTGGCGGGGGCTGTTCTATCCGGAAAAACTCCCCTCATATAAACGCCTCGCGTATTATTGCGAGCATTTCAAGACCGTCGAGCTCAATGTTACTTTTTATCGCCAGCCCCAGGACGCCACATTTGACTCCTGGCGGCGCAACACACCCGAGGGCTTTCTGTTCAGCGTCAAGGCAAGTCGCTTCATCACCCACATCAAGCGCTTGAGAGGTGTCGCCGAGCCGCTGGAAAAATTCCTCGGCGGTGCACTGCACCTGAAGGAAAAACTGGGCGTTATCCTTGTGCAACCCCCCCCCGGCTTAAAAAAAGACCTTTCTCTCCTTGATGATTTTCTCTCCCTCCTCCCCGGAGGCGTCTGCTTCACAGTGGAATTCCGCAACAAGGATTGGATGGCGGATGACACTTATGAAGTCCTCACCAATCACAATGCCGCCTTTTGCATTTATGACATGCCAGGTCTGCAAACGCCGGTCATGGCGACAGCGGACTTCGCTTATGTCCGCTTTCACGGCGGGAAGTCTCTTTACAGCAGTGAGTATAGCGAGGATGAAATGCGGGACTGGGCGGATAAACTCCGCCCCATACTGAAAAGTGGGAAAGATTTATTCGTCTATTTTAACAATGATTCCAACGCCTATGCCATCGCAAATGCAAAAATGCTCCACCGTATTCTTACGAAAGAAAAATAGTTCTGATGTGCCGATTGTGCGCAACATTACGCCTCAACGAATAACCTGAAGCATGACATCCGGTTTGTTGGTTGCCAGCCCATCCACGCCAAGATGCCGGAGGCGGATGGCTTCATCAGGCTCGTCCACAGTCCAGACAATGACCTTCAGCCCCGCCCGATGCGCCGCCTCTATAAACTCCGGTGTAACTCCCTGCCAGTTGACATTCAGCCCTTCAAGTTTATGACGTTTTACCTCCTGAATCCAATCCAATCTGTGCGGGAGGGGTTTTTTTGTGTCCTTCTCCTTTTCCGTACCGCGCAGCCAGAACATGGGAATATCCGGCATGCGCCTCTTCGCCTCGGAGACGGTGTCAAGGCTGAAGCCGATAATGACCACCTGCTT
>JAPLSR010000270.1 GCA_026398545.1 Candidatus Sumerlaeota bacterium
GGTATTTAATATTTCTACAAACCAAGTCAAATTTCATCAGAACTGAATAATAATTCGCGTCAAGGGGGAAATTGATTTAGATACACTAACAATCCGCCTGAGGCGGAGAGAATAATAAACCACTGGGAGCACGGGGAAACACGGTGAGGAAATAATATAATCCGCCTGAGGCGGATTTCCCCAGTGAACCCAGTGTCCCCCGTGGTTAATTTTTTTTTTAAGCTTTCTTAAATTTTGTAGGGACGGGGTCAGGGGACGATGCCGCGTTCGATGAGGAGTCCTGCGGCGCCGATAACGCCCGCATCGTTTCCGAGCTCGGCGGCAACGATTTTCAGGTTTTGTGAATGTTCCGCAAAGACGCGTCGTTTGACTTCCTCCCGCGCCGGTTCAAGAAAGATTTCCCCCGCCTTCATCATGCCGCCGCCCACCACAATCACATCGGGATTCAGGACGGCGACGACCACCGACATCCCCAAGCCAAGATAAGTTCCCGCCTCCCGCATCACCATCCCGGCAAAGGCATCCCCGCTCCGGCGTGCATCATCAATCAATTTTGATGTGAGAGTTTTTCCCTCTGCAATCCATTCTTTCAGGATGGTATTTGCTCCCTGTTTAATTTTTTCCAACGTCCGGCGGACAAGGGAATTGGCGGAGGCATACGCCTCCAGGCATCCGCGATTTCCGCACGGGCACAAATCGCCATCCGGCACAATGGTCATGTGTCCCAGTTCACCGGCGCAGCCTGTGGCGCCGCGGATAAGTTTTCCTTCAATAATGATTCCGCCGCCAACTCCCGTTCCGAGTGTATAGGCGAGCATGATTTCAGCATTGCGACCCGCCCCTTTCCAATATTCCGCATAAGCCATAGCGTTCGCATCATTTTCCAGGTTGGCGGGAATGTCAAAGACCTCCTGTATCCGGTCGCGTAGGGGGATATTGACCCATCCGGGCAGATTAATCGCCCTTCCGACAATTCCCCTTTTTGTATCAATGGGACCCGGAGAACCAATTCCAATTGCACTGATGGCATTTGTCCCTGTGCCCGCCTCAGAAACGGCAAGCCTCACAGAACGGATGATATTTGCAATAACGCCGTCCGGTCCCTTTTCCTTCTCGGATGGGATTTCAATCTTTTTGATGAGCTCTCCCTCGTGTGAGACAATAGCCGTTTTGATAAATGTTCCCCCCAAATCGATGCCCACAAGATATATCATGACTCCGTTATCCTTCCTGAAATGAAAAACATCCCTCTTTATAAATCCGCCCAGAGTTTGCGAATCTTGTCGCGGCTTGCAATAAGATAATCCCGCTCCTTTGAGAAAATTTCAAGAGTTACGGTGTCGTCATAAGGCAGGCGCTTCAGGGCGTCAATGGAATCACGCCATTCAATATTCCCTGCGCCAATCGGGAGATGGAGGTCATCCTGTCCAAAGTTGTCGCTCATGTGGACATGGATGAGCCGGTTGCCGAGGGCGTGAAGCATCTCCCGCACCTTATTCCCCCCCGAACCAATATTTGCATGACCGATATCGAGATGAAACCCGATGGCGCCAAAACGGCTGAAAATTGTTCTCAACAGGTTGATATCCTGAAGAAGGGGGCAGTTTTCCAGCATGAGTTTCACCCCGCGCCTTTCAAACTCCGGGAGAATCTCTTCCAGAAAGCGTGACCAGAGGTCAGCAAGCATCTCCATTGTTGCCCTTTTAAGGATAAAGCCCGGCAGGGATGTATTGAAGTGTACAGTTATCTTTTCACAGCATAGTTTTGTGAAGGACTCAAGGGTGTTAAGGATGATGGCGGCGCTGGTTTTACGCAGTTCCGGATAAAGGGAATCGAAGGGGAGATAAAACGCAGTATGTCCGACAATTCCGAGCCTGCTTTCTTTAATGAGTCCGCGAATTTTGTCGTGATTCAGCGTTTCAGGGGTCGCATGGGGCGGCTCCAGTGTCAGGTCGATATAATCGAAGCCATTCTCTGCGGCATACAAAATCTCCTCCTCAAGCCTCAACCACGGGTCATTCATAAATCCAAGTTTCATAATCCAACCTCACTCTCGTGGAAAAAATAAGTTTGGTCTTCTACTCCATGTATTTTTACATATCAATATAATTTTGTGGATAAATGATGATATTTGTTTCTATGAGATATCTGAATTGACATGGCGATAGCATATGATAATAATATTTATTATTTTTCAGGAGGGGGAAGCGTATGTCCAAACTGATTTATATTATTGATGATGAAAAGGAGATTTGCGAACTCATGAGGATTGTCCTCGAGAGTCGTAATTATACAGTTCAGGTTGGCTACGATGGCGATGATGCCTTGAAGATGATTGAGAAGAAGAAACCCGACCTCCTGATTATCGACCTGATGATGCCCAGGATAAACGGATATGAGGTCATTGCACGCCTGAAAGATATACCTGAGACAGCGCAGATTCCCATCATGGTTTTGACAAGCCTGACGAAAGGGTCACGAAAGAGCGATGAGGAATGGAAAAAAAGTCTTGCTGTCCAGGATTTCATCACAAAGCCGTTTGAGCCTCTGGGTATTCTGAAACGTGTTCAGGACATTATCGGACAATAAGTCTCAGACCGGGGATTGAGCGCAGGAGTTTGTATTTGAGCCATAAAGAGACAGATAATCACAGTCGAGTGCATCATCGCGACTTATTTATCCGGTTGGGGCTTGGGGCATTATCCCTCTTTCTGGTAACGCTTGTCTGCGTCCTGTTACATTTCGTCGATTTTATCGGGGTCATTGCCTTTTTAATCCTGCTTGCTGTCTCAATTGTTAAACCAAATTATCTTATATATTTTCTTGCCCTGATTTTGCCATTTTTCGGAAACAACCCCGGCGGCAGGCATACACTTTATTTCATCGACCTGATGGTCATGCTCATTCTCCTTCGCTGGCTTATTCCTCTGATATGGGCACAGAGACCCACGATTACAGGTTCCCCCCTCGGAGTCTGGATATGGTTGTTTTTTATTGTGACCATATTTTCCCTTATTCCATTGCGCCACGAACTGGCAATGTCCTATTTATGGGTAGGAGACCCCTTTTGGTTTGTGCAACGCATTTACACCGCTTATGCGGTAGATATATTCTGGTCTATCCGCCATGTCCTTGACCTCTTTATCTCAATCCTCTTTTTCTATTTTGTCATCAACAATCTGAGGAGCGAGGCTCAATTAAGGAACATCGGGCTATCCGCGCTTGCCGGACTCCTTATTGCCATAATATCCGGAATACTTGATTTTCACAAGGTGATTGACCTGACCTTCTTCCGTCCTCTGAATCCGGACATTCAGAGGTTTGGGTATGACCGGCTGATGAGTCTTTTTTATCATTCAGACTGGTTTGCGCAATATATGGTTGTTCTCGCCCCATTTTTTCTGGCGCCCTTTCTCATTCACGGGAAAAAGTGGAAAAAGGGAACCGTCCTTCTGGGTTTTCTTATACTTTATGCCGTTATCTTCACCTATCAGCGAGCGGCATGGCTTGCATTTCTCGCATCCCTTTTCATCCTCATTTTATCCGGAGGCGGTGGATTTCTCAAGCGTTCCAACTTGAGGCGAATCCTGTATGTTTCCTTCATAATCCTTTTTGTTCTGGTGGTTGGATTTTATGCCCTCTTTTTGACTCGCGCCGGTGTTTTGACAGCACTCGCACAACGTGCGCGACAAACATTTTTCTATGAGGACCGCACCCGTATATGGGACCAGGCGCTTTTGCTTTATGAGAAAAAACCGCTCTTTGGAGTTGGGATGGGAAATTATTATTATTACCACCGCTCCACCTTTCCACCGGGACACCCCTATTACAGGTTTGATAAGGTCAATGCTCATAATACCTATCTGCAGCTCCTGACAGAAAGAGGTCCGTTCGCCCTGATTCTGTTTCTTCTCCTTTTATACCATGCCATGAGGGCTGGAGTCCTGGTGTTCAGGAAGAGTGAGGAGGGTTCCAAAAGACGTATTATTTCCGGAGCGGCGGTGGCATCCCTCACCGCATTTGCTTTTTATGGCATGGCGCAGTATATATTTTACATCCGCATCGTGGAGCTTATATTCTGGTTCATCCTTGGTCTTGTTGCTCACATGGCGTTACAATATGATTATTCCATATGCGCCTCATTCCAGAGGGCTTGCGCATCCACTGTAAAGGGATTTGTTTTGTTGCTTTTTCTTCTTCTTGTTTTGTTTCAGTCCTCCACAAGAGACCTTTTTTTCTGGAATGAATACAAAAACAATGAGAGTTTTATGGGGTCATGGGTTGATTCCTGGAATGAATTCCGCATCAGGTGCAGTGAGGAGGTGCTTGAGGCGCGATTTGTTGTCCTTCATCCCGATGCGGCAAAGAGACCGGTTCGTGTGGATATGCTCGTGAATGGGAAAACACTCGCCACTTTTGCCGCGAGGGATAACCAGCCACATGAGATGGCGGCAATTATTCCCCTTGAGATGTCCCAGCCTCTTTGCATCCGATTCCGCACCGACCGTGTAATCAGGGCGTCTGACCTTTTCCCCGGTGTGATAAACAGGCGACCCTATTACTGCATTGTGGGTAGAGAGATAGAGAGTCGTCCTCTTGGACTGAAGGGCGTAGGATTCTCAAAATGGGAAAAGATTGGTGAACTCCGATTCCGTTGGACTACGGAAAAGGATGCCCTGTGTGATATCAAAGTCACATCGCCGTTTCTTGTTTTGCGGCTCAGCGCTGCCAACCCTGACCTCGCCCCCAAGCCTCTCAAAGTCACACTCGCCCTTTCAGGAAAATGGGGTGAAGAGCTATATTCAAGAAACCTCACATTCAACTCTCAGCAGACTATAAAGGAAGCGAGATTTGACCTTTCACCCTATATCGGGCGCAAGGTGAGACTTAATATTCAGGTTGACCGTTTGTTCTGTCCCATAGACAGCGGGGAAAGTGATACGCGCTATCTGGGCGTTTATGTCTCTGAGCCATTATGGGAGGCGCAGAAGGGGAATAAATGATTCACAGGTGAGATGCCATGTCCGAGGGGTCGGGCATGGCGGAGCGCCTCCGTCACGTAATTCTTTGCAAGACGAACGGCGTCCCTCGTGGATTTGCCCAGCGCCAGATAAGCGGCAATGGCGGCGGAAAGTGCGCACCCTGTGCCGTGTGTGTTTTGCGTCCTTATATAGGGCGATTCCAACTGTTCACACTTTTTTCCGTCAAAGAAGATATCAACCGCCGATGCGCCCTTAAGATGTCCCCCCTTGATAAGGACGCTCTTCGCGCCAAGGGCGGCAATCTCTTTTGCCGCATCCCGCATCTCCTCATGATTGCGGATTGCCCTTTTTACAAGAACCCCTGCCTCATAGAGGTTTGGTGTGATGATGGTGGCAAGGGGGATGAGCTCGTTCCTGAGAACATCAATGGTGTCCTCCTCGAGGAGGCGGCTTCCATCCTTTGCAACCATTACAGGGTCAACCACTATCCTCTCCAGATTGAACTCCTTCAGGAGCCGCACCGTGCATCTTGTGAGGGCGGAATTCAGCAGCATGCCGGTCTTGACCGCATCCGTTCCAATGTCAGTGAGCACGGAGCGAATCTCGAGTTCCAGGAATTCGGGAGAGACCCCAAGGATTCCCTGGATGCCGAGTGTGTTCTGTGCTGTCAGGGCAGTGATGGCGGACATACCGAAGACGCCGAGGTTGTGAAAGGTCTTGAGGTCTGCCTGAATCCCGGCACCTCCGCCTGAATCGGAACCGGCTATGGTCAGCGCCCTCGGATACATCTCTCGTCATCATTCCTTTCCATCTTCAGTTTCAGCAGTGTTTCCTCGAGTTCCTTTCTGACCAGCTCCATGGCGTCCTCTTTCAAATCGGGTGCGACCTTGATGGGTTTGCCCAGAATGCAACGGCAGCGGGTGAAAGGGAGCGGGATTTCACAGCGGTCCCAGGAGCGCAGGGTGATTTTATGGTGTGCGTTAATGGCGGCGGGGAGTATGGCGGCTCCTGTTGTCTTGGCAAGCAAGATGACGCCCGGCTTGACAATGAAGCGTGGACCGCGTGGACCGTCCACGGCAATGGCGGTTGTTTTTTCCTGTTCCAGAAGGTCCTTAAGGGAAAGGAGGGCGCTCATGCCCCCGCGTGAACTTGACCCCCTGACGGTTCCAAATCCCAGCCTTTGGAGAAAGCGAGATAGAATTTCCCCATCGCGGCTCCGACTGGTAAGTATGTGAAACATCCTTTTTTTATTTTCCATTGCGCCAGCCGCGGCAACGGTAAACATATCTCCATGCCAGAAACTGACGATAAATCCTTTATCAGCGGCAATCAATTCATTCAGATATATGCTATTCACATAATCAATCCGCAGAGTTGCCCACCAGAGGCGGATTATGAAATATCCAAGCGGGAGAAAAATGGTTCGAAGCAAAAGATACTTCAGGTTTTTGAAGAGGTTCGACTTCTTTTGCCTTTTAATATCCAGACTGAGTTCCTCCTCACAGCCATAAAACGTTCAGAGGACAAGCGTGGCAAGTAATTCAAAAGGCGGATTTTTATCTATCATGGCTATCCGGCTGTAAATGCGAAAAATCGGCAGTCATATGAGAATTATTTATTCACAAGTTCCCTGAAAGCCTTGCCCGGTTTAAAGACAGCCACCCTCTTGGGCGGGATATTTATCTTTTCCCCGGTGCGGGGATTTCGCCCCATCCGTGCCATCTTTTTTTTGGTGTAGAAGGTGCCAAAGCCGACAATACAGACCTTTTCCCCCTTCCGAATAGCCTTCTTAAGAGAGTCCAGAAAAAATTCAAGCGTCTCAATGGATTGATTCCTTGAAAGGCCTGTCTTTTCCATAAGTAACCTTACCACTTCAGCCTTAGTCATAATATTCCCCTCTTAAATTTCTGTCAGTTTTGATGAATAGCAATGACCTTTTATACATATTTGTATCTGTCAATATGTCAAGATAAAAAACAGTAAAGGATAACCCTGTAAATGTGCAACTTGAATAGGCATGTTCTAAGTTGACTTATCAAGGAGATTAATGAGTATATTCCAGATTGTTTTCGGGTCATGCCTGATACAATTGGTTATGGAACCCTGAGAGAGCCATCCGCATGGGTTGTCCTTACATAAAAGGAAGACCTTGATGTCTGTGATACTGGCAAGCAAGGCGGGATTTTGCTATGGAGTCAGGCGGGCGGTCAAGCTGGCGCTCAGTGCCGCACAGAGAGGCGGGGCGCACCTCTATACGATTGGTCCCCTTATTCATAATCAGCAGGCTATTGACCTGCTGAAATCCAAGGGTATTACTATTGTCCAGCGACCTGATGATGTGATGTGTGGAAGCAGGGTAGTCATCAGGGCGCATGGCATCACACCTGAGGTGCAACGGGCACTTATGTCAAAATGTGCCGAGCTATGTGATGCAACCTGTCCCCACGTGACAAATGCACAGCGTATTGTTGAAAAACACGCCGGCGAGGGCTATGTCTGCCTGATAATAGGTGACAGGGGTCATGCGGAGGTGGATGGGCTTATGGGATATTCTGCCGGCAGGGGTTTTGTGGTGGAAAAGGATGAGGACATTTTTTCACTCCCCCCGCTTGAAAAGGTTTGTGTTGTCTCACAGACAACAAGGGATGAGGAAAATTTTGACAGGTTAGTCGGACTTATCAAAGAGCGGTTCAAGGATGTAAAGGTCTTTAAAACAATCTGCAATGCCACCTCGCTTCGCCAGAGAGAACTCCTCGAGATTGCCAGGAAATCTGATATTGTCATCGTGGTGGGAGGGAAGGAAAGTGCCAATACAAGGCGGCTGGTTGAGATTTCAGAAAGGACCGGGACACGCACAATTCATGTGGAAACGGCGGATGAGATAAATCTTAATGATATTGGACCCCGGGATGTTGTTGGAATCACAGCAGGTGCATCCACACCGCACTGGGTCATACGCAATGTTGTAGAAACGGTGCAGAATCATCAATTAAGAAAACAGCACTTTCTTATAGTGCGCTTTTTTGTCCAGTTTATGCAATTCCTTATCTACAGTTCAATTTTACTGGCGATGGGTGCCGCCATGCTGACTTATTCGTCAGTGCGGCTCATGGGGCAGGTCATTCATTTCCCTGAGGCATTTCTTGCCTTCCTGTTTGTCCTGTCCATGCATCTGGTGAATAAACGATTAAGCCTTCCACGTGATGAAAGGCTCCTTTATGGCAGTCTGAAGAGTTTTGCCCGATACAAAAATGCGTTTACCCTTCTATCGATTTTCTGCATTGTCGCCTCCTTCATCACGGCTTTTTTCATGGGTGAGCTTGTTTTTGCCCTGATTGTCCTTTCATGCGCCCTTGGGCTGGTTTACAGCCTGACTCTTTTACCGGAAAGCTGGGGGCGCATCATCCGGCATCGTCGGTTGATGGACATCCCGGCATCCAAGGATGTTTTTATGACCGCTGGCTGGGGATTTGTGGTAGTCCTGATACCACATCTCACCAGCCAGGTAAAGAACCCGGCGGGTTTTTATTTCACACTGCCTATGGTGATGCTTCTGGTGCTGGTGCGTTCCATCCTTCTTGATGTCCGCGACTTGGAGGGTGATATTGCACTGGGTAAGGAGACCATACCCATTTTACTGGGTCCAGGAGGGAGACGATATCTTATCCGTGCCATGTTCCTCCTTGTTTTTTTAATACCCCTTGCCGGTTGGCTGACAAAGGCGCTTCCGGTTGATGCGTTAGCCATGACCCTTCTTTTGCCCTATCTCCTTCTCCACTATCCCCTCAGTCAAAGGCAGGAATATTACCAGAGCCTTCTTTATGATGGCTTTCTTGAGGGGCAATTCATGCTGGCAGGTCTTATCACTTATGGGGCAAACATACTGATTCACTCATGACATTAATAACCTTGACGGCATTCATGGTAACAATATAAATAGGATAAAAATGAAATGTCATTAGCAGGAGAAAAAATATGCAGACGGAGTGGATTGTTGTTATCGTAGTTGCGATTCTTCTCATATTTGGACCCAAGAAAATCCCCGAACTGATGAGAGGTCTTGGAAAGGGAATGCGGGAGTTCAAGAGTGCCTTGAAGGGAGAAGGGGACAACAGCGAGAGCGAAACCAAAAAGGGTGAAGAAGATAAAAAGAAACCAGATGAAAAGTCCTGAATCATTCTTTCTCCCGGGATAGGGCTATATGGGTGAATCTTCCGCCGATTTGACATTCTGGGAACATTTTGAAGAACTCCGCCTCCGCTTGATTCGTTGTATTATTTATATTCTCACCGGTACCATCATAGGTCTATTCATCGCCAATCATGTACTTTATATTCTGACCCGTCCTCTGACCCAAGCCATCCTGCCGGTTCGGGAAAGACCTTTGAAGATACGTGTTGCCAGGGACGGCAGATTATCCCTGCCTGATGAAATTAAGGTAGAAGAGCGGGGAAAACTATCCAAATTCCAGATCGAATTCGAATTCGAATCGGGGGAGCGGAAAATCGCTTTCGGGCCCGATTACAGGACCAATTTTTACTATTTTAATCCCCTTGACCCCTTTGTTTTATGGATGAAGGCTGCCCTTATTGTGGGGGTAGTTCTGGCTCTTCCCTTTATCTTTATGGAAGTCTGGCAGTTTGTTTCACCGGGTCTCAGGGGCAAGGAAAAAAAGGCAATCATCCCGATTATTGCCGGCGGTGTCCTGCTTTTTCCGCTTGGAATGGCTTTCGCTTATTTTATTCTGTCTTACACCCTGGGATTTCTCATCTCCTATGCCTTCCCCGGTCTGGAACCCAGAATTGGGATCATGAATTATCTGAATTTAGCCCTGACGATGATGATAGCCTGTGGCATTGTTTTTGAACTGCCCATTGTGATTGTGGTTTTAAGTTGGGTCGGCATTATTCATTCTTCCTATATGAAAAAATACCGTCGTTATGCCATTGTTATTCTATTAGCCCTGGCTGCCATTATTACCCCCACAACGGATGCTTTTACAATGATTACTGTTGCATTGCCGCTCATCATCTTATATGAAATTTCTATTATACTGGCTATGATTATTGAAAAAAGAAAGTCTTCCCGATGAATCCGCATCTCCTTCTGATTGATAGCGATCAGCGCTCCAACGAACACCTTCGCGGGCTTCTTCATACACGTTTTGAAATCACCGTTGCCCCCACGATTGAAGAGATGCATGCATTACTTGCCAAACAGTCTTTTGACCTAATCATTGCGAATTATGAAATACTTCGTGCCGCTGACGCAAACCTCTTTCAGAAAGTCCATCAAACCCAACGGAACCCGAAGATTGGTCTGATATCGGCGCTGGACACGGAACACTACCTGGCTCATCTCCTGAAATGGCACTGCTATCATGTCCTCCCAAAACTTCCATTCTATAACGCCCGTGATGTATTCCTGTTTCTGGAAAACATCATGGAACCCATGAATGCCTTTGGCCTTGCACGCTACCTTTCCCACGATGCCGACTGGTCACAAGTCTGCATCAGAACGCGTGAGGATAAAAATCACTCGGTTGAAGATATCATCAACTTCTTCGCCAGCTGTGAATATGAAATACATGAACTCTATGATGTCAGATTGATTATTGAGGAGGCAATCAATAACGCCCTGTTTCATGCCTTTGCTGATGAGACCGGCAAGGAAAAATACCACCCGGATAACTTTGTGGCTCTTGATGGCACAGATGAGCTCTGGATAGAATATGGGGCTGATGCCACAACAATCGGTTTCAGTGTTAATGATAATCGGGGACGTTTGACGCCGGAGCTCATCATTGGTAAACTGTCCCGGCAATATAATAGGGAAGGGCTATTTGATGAGAGCGGGCGCGGGCTCTATCTCGCGCGTATTCTCTCAGGTCAGATAATCTTCAATATTCAAAAAGGCAAACACACCCAGATTATCTGTCTTTTTTATGAAAAAAGGCTTAATATACCCAAAATCTTCTGCATCAACCATATTGAATAGGAGACAGGCTTCAATAAAAAGGATTTCATAATCCTGCCTGAATTCATCAAAGAATCAGCATGGCATCACCAAAGCTGTAAAACCTGTAACGTTCCCTCACCGCCTCTTCATAAGCCCTGAGTATCAGTTCCCTTCCGCCGAAGGCGCACACCAGCATCAGGAGTGTGGTGCGGGGAAGGTGAAAATTGGTCAGGAGGGCGTCCGCACATTTGAAACGGTAACCTGGAATAATCAAAAGACGTGTTTCGCCCGAGGCAGGATGAACAAAACCCTCCATGTCAGCACATGTCTCAAGTGTCCGGACTGAGGTGGTTCCCACGGGTATGATACGGTGTCCCTCCATTCTAACATGATTGATTTTTTCGGAATCTTCCGTGGTGAGGTGATAGGTTTCCCAGTGCATGGGGTGGTCTTCCACTCTTTCCGTTGTTACCGGTTTGAATGTTCCGGCGCCGATGTGAAGCGTCACAAAGGCGACTTCAATTCCGCGGGTCTTGAGGTCATCAAGGATACCTTCAGAAAAATGGAGACCCGCCGTGGGTGCGGCAACACTCCCTCGAACCCGTGCGTAAATCGTTTGATAGCGGACCCTATCCTCCGATTCTTCAAGAGGCGTGTGACCCAGATCGGTGTGAAGGTCATCCCGTCTTCCCTTCAAAATATAAGGTGGGAGGGGTGTATGACCGACCTTATCGAGGGTTTCCCACCAGTCTTCGCGGCATGTGAAGCGCATCAGCCGTTCTCCCGGCGCAATATACCCGGTTACCTCACCCTCAAGGAGTTTAGGTTGAAAGACAATGCGGTCGCCGGTGTGAATCTTTTTCGCTGGCTTGACCATGACCTGCCAGAGAAGAGGTTCAATCTCCTTCAGGAGTAAAGTCTCCACTTTTCCCCCGCCGGGGAGACGCTGTCCCATCAGGCGTGCCGGTATCACCCTGGTGTCATTGAGAACGAGGAGGTCTCCACGGCGTAAAAATTTGCCTATATTGGAGAAATGTTCATGGGTAAAAGAGCCGCTCATGCGGTCAATGACAAAAAGTCGTGACTGGTCGCGCTCCGGTGCAGGGTGCCGTGCCACCAACTCCTCAGGCAGGGAATAATCAAAAAGGGAAATGTCCATGCACTTAACCTATGATTTTCCAAAATCAGATTTGACTTCAAAACTGACTTATATATAGTAAATGTAAAATTTGGATGAAATGATTCTTTCAAAGGAGGTAGTCAAAGTTGTTTGATATTACTGACTTATTGAAATTAACGGTTGAGAAGGAAGCCTCCGACCTCCATATTGTGGTAGGGAGACCACCTGTCATTCGCGTTGATGGTATTCTTCATGATGTGGATGGAGCGTCACCCCTGAGCGCCGCCGATACCCATCGTTTCATTTACAGTATCCTCACCGACCTTCAGAAGCAAAAATTCGAGGAGAATAAGGAACTCGATTTTTCACTATCCTTATCCAATGTTGCGCGATTCCGTGTCAACGTTCATTTTCAGCGTGGCAGTGTGGGCGCCGCATTCAGAGTCATCACTTCCCTCATACGCGGTTTTGAGGAGCTCAATCTACCCACGAAGGTATGTGAAAAGCTCTCACGTCGTCCCTCGGGATTGATTCTGATAACCGGTCCTACCGGCTCCGGCAAATCCACAACGCTTGCCGCCATGGTCGACCTCATTAATAACGAGCGGGAATGTCATATCATCACTATTGAAGACCCCATTGAATATCTCCATTCCCATAAGAAGGCTTTGATTGAACAACGTGAGTTGCATGAGGATACCATTTCATTTGTCAAGTCCCTCAAGTTTGTATTGCGCCAGGACCCCGATGTTATCATGGTTGGTGAAATGCGCGACCTTGAGACCATCAGCTCGGCACTGACCGCTGCAGAAACCGGTCACCTTGTATTGTCCACACTCCACACCATTGATGTCTGCCAGACCATCGACCGTATCATTGACGTGTTCCCGCCGCACCAGCAGGGGCAGGTTCGAATTCAGCTGTCCGGCGTCCTTGAAGGGGTCATGTGCCAGAAGCTTCTTCCAGTGGCATCTGGCAGGGGGCGGATTGTGAGCCTTGAAATTCTTTTGGCGACGGATGCAATTAGAAACATGATTCGTGAGGGCAAGACCCACCAGATTTATGCCATGTTAGAGGCGGGGGCGCAATATGGCATGCAGACGATGGACCGCGCCCTTTTGAATCTTCATAAACGGGGCAAGCTTACACGGGACATTGCCCTGATTAACGCCAAGAATCCCGAGGAGATGAGACGCCACATGTATGGAACGTGATGGGGGTTTTTTACAAGGGCTGCCATTGCGGGATTCGCTGTTTTTTGTATTTTATACAATTGAGGTGGAAAGAGATGCTTGTAGAGATGGAACTCGCTGAGATACAGAAGTCCGAATTGATGAATCAGCCACAGGTTATTCTCCTTACCGAAAAAGCCGGGAATCGGACATTTCCGATATTTATTGGATATTATGAGGCTTCGGCGCTCGAGATGTCTGTAATGGGATACAAAACACCCCGCCCCATGACTCATGACCTGATATTCAATATCCTTGAGGCTTATGAACTCCAGCTTGTCAGGGTGCTTGTGGATGAATTGCGCAGTGATACCTTTATCGGTAAACTTGTCATCGTAAACAACCTGGGCGAGGAGACCCTTGTGGATTCAAGACCATCCGATGCCATTGTGCTCGCCAGCAAGATGAAAGTCCCCGTCTTTGTCGATGAGGAGGTTCTGAGTCAGGTGGTGCGTGGGTCGCAAAAGGAAGCGGAAGGTGAAGAGCCATTTCAGGAACCTCCGGAGGATTCCATCTAAAATATTCACTAAAAGCGAATAATGTAAAGGCGCAGCGGGTAATAAGAATACCAAAAAAAAGAAATACTCACCACAGAGCCACAGAGAGCACAGAGTTTTAATATTATAATATTTATGATATTCTCCGTCTACTCTGTGTTCGCCTGAGGCGGATGGTGAAATGGTTTTCATTTTGTTATGGACTCTGAGTTTTATTGGGAGTTAGACATTTTTCATATCCCACTATTCTTCCCCCTTGTCCATTGATATGAATTTTTTCCATGATGAGTGTAGCGAATGGGTGAATTTTGTTGAGAGGCATCCCTTACGTTTTTTGTGTTACACGTCGCCTGTGAGAGATTTTGTCAATTGGGCGCAACGTCTGATAGTTGAAATCCTGTCCCGCCTTGAGCAAGAAAATATTTCACTCCCCCTGACTTCCTCATCACTTGAGGAACAAATCGCAAGATGTAATATCCGCATTCACGAAGACCATGATGCAGACAGGGCTGGTTCCTTTAACCATTCGCATTTTGTTTCATGGTATGACCCTGATGAAAAAATGATTCATATCGGGGTGAAAAGTCCTGGTGATTTTACAGGGGCGGGACAGAAGAAATACAATGTCAATGCACCCACAGGCGATGAGATTCGCGCCCTTCTATTGGCTCACGAATGGTTCCATGTCCTTGTTTGTGAAGTCCCCATGCCTTTAGAATATAAAGCCCTGCCGGTATCGCAAAAGGTTATTATTGAAGAAATCGCCGCGCGTATTTTCAGCGTTCGTGTTACAGGGGGGAAATATCCAGCGACATATTTAGACCGATTGTTTCAGGACACCCAAAATGGAAGAGGTGGAGAATGACGCAGAGAGCCGACGTCTTGAGAAAGTCGCTTTTCTTGCTGAATCTCCTTTTTCTTTTCATTCTGCTGATTTCCCTCGGGCTGATACAGAAAGATGATAATGACATCTGGTGGCATCTCAAGACGGGGCAACTATTACTTGAGAATCATGTTTTTCCACGAACAGATATTTATTCATACACTGCGGCAGGACATCCCTGGGTCCTTCATGAATGGCTGTCACAGGTCATATTTTACAAGGCATATGCACTCGGTGGAGAATCATTGCTGGCGCTTTTCCGCCCCATTTGCCTTATCCTTGTATTATTTCTTCTTATGGCAAATATCTTTCTGGATGAGAAGGGATTTGCATTACCGGAACTTCTTTTATTTATCTTTCTGACATATACTGGTGTCATGGCAACCTGGCCCCGCATCATTGTGCGTCCCCATTTACTGAGCATGGTTATGGTGGTTTTGTTTTTTTATTGCCTGACCCGTTACCGGCTGAGACATGACAGGAGTTTATATTTCCTTCCGCCACTGCAGATGCTCTGGGTCAATCTTCATGCCGCTGCGATTTTGGGGATATTGTTAGTAATTATGTTTTTTGCAGGGTGCTGGCTGGACACGGTGAAGGTGTCCGGTCAGAAAGTCGTGCGGCAACAACCACCTCAAAACGATTCAGGCAAGATTTTTATAATAATGGTGCTTGTTTTCCTCGCAACATTCGCCAATCCCAACACGTATCATATCTTTGGCGAGCTGGAGGCAATGAAAAAGGAATATCTGGGAATCAAGGAGTGGCAGTCCACCTTATCAGTTTCACCCTTCATGATTCCCAATATGTTTTTCTATTGGATTTATCTGGTCCTCACAATTATTTTCGCGATTGCGTCTTTCAGGAAATTATCCTGGTCGGATATCATCATCTGCGCCTTCCTTGCCATTTTTTCCCTCAAATCCCTTCGTAATATTGAGATGTTTGTATTGGTCACCATCCCCATTGTCTACAGGTGTGGGAGGTGGATATTGCAGAATCTAAAAAGTCGCGTTTCTCACACAGCAGTTTATTATCTGGCTGGAGGTGGGCTTGCGGTTATTGTCTGTCTCACATCCATAAAAGTCACAACGCAGGGGTTGCATATTGATCGCGGCGGCAGAAATTTCCGCATGCATCTTGGCGTGGGATATTTCAAACCTGATGGGGCAATTGATTATATTCTAAAAAATCATATCAGGGGTAATATGTATAACTCATACGATATTGGTGGCTATATCATCTGGCGTGGATATCCTGATTTGAAAGTCATAATGGACGGGCGAGCTGTTGTCTATGGTAAGGAGTTGCTCCGGAAAATTATGTATCTTGACCCGGAGAAACTGGAGAACCTTGTCAGGGAGTATTCAATAGGGTATTTCATTCTGAAAAATTCCTCGGGGGAGGGGAATCTCCACGATTACCTGTATCAGACAAAAAGATGGGCGCTTGTTTATTTTGATGATGAGGCGCTTGTTTATGTGAAGCGAGATGCGGCTTTTGAAAATTTAATCAGGCGTGATGAATTCAAATATCTGAACCCCATTCTCTTTGAAATTCCGAAGAGCTCTGGAGGCATGAAGTCTAATCCCGAATTGCTCCCGGAATATGTCCGAGAGGCTAAACAGGCGATAAGTCTTCATCCACAAGACCTGGCAGGATATGTCCTGACGGGTTATATTTATTTCAGGGCGGGGCAATTTGAAAAGTCCGTGACATATTATGAAAAGGCAATGAAGATAAAACCCGACCTGTTTGTTGATTATGCGCCCTTCGGATATTCATATATGATGCTGGGTGAAAAGAAAAAGGCTGGGAAACTGTTTAAGATGGCGCTCCGGCACAATCCTTCCGATGCCTTTGCCAGGAGGTGCCTCAATGGATTATGAGCAGGATATTTATTTGTGCAAATGGATTGACACTGTGTAACTCTTCCTTGAAGGTTATAAGCATTGAACGGGAGTAAGGTGTGTTGCAAAGAAAAAGTATTATTCCGATTTTTTCATACCTTTTTTTTATAAGCGTCCTTTCTGCTATGGCGGGCGGGGATAATTTCACAACTCCCACACAACATGTGACGATAAGAGACCTCTTTCCGCTGGAGAAAGGGTTTCGCTGGCGTTACATCCATGACACACGGGAAGGAACTTCCCATTATTCCAATGAGTATCTGGGCGTTGTGACAAAGGATGGGAAACCTTACAATCTTCTGGGGAATCCGTTCGGCGTCAGCTATTTTGAAATAACGCCTGATATTATATACCTCAGGGCTGTTGCCCCGGGTGAGGATATCGAAAATGCGCAGTTTTATAAGGGTGGTGAAATGGTGCGCCTTATGACCCCCCTGGAGAGCGGGCACCGGTGGGGTGGCAAAGCCTGGGTGGAAAAGGAGGGGCAACCCATCATCACGGCTTATGACACGGAAATTATAGGCTGGCGTAAAGTTGAAGTCCCCGCAGGCGCCTATGACTGCCTTGTGACGAGTTCGACATTGAATACAATCTTTGTCCGCGAGAAGGGCAGGGTGGGCGTTGGTTCACTTGCCCAGGATATGATATGGTATAGTCCGGGCATTGGCATTGTGCGCCGATTGAAATACCTCCTTTATCCCAATCAGCCGCAGGAATTACTGAGCGATGACAAACTTGAAGAATTCATTCATTGATAAATAACCTCAGGATTTACCTTCAGGCGTGAGCGGCAGGACGAGCTCAAAAGCGTCGCTGCCATCGGGATAATAACCATAAAGGATGTGGCGGATTTCGAATCCAAGGCTTTTATGCAGGCGAAGCGATGGAATGTTGTCTAAGGCTATCTGGCTGACTGCCTTGCTAACGCCGAGGGCGCGGAAGTTCTCCAGCATCTTTGAGAGTAACTGTCGTCCGAGTCCCTGTCTCCGATAATCCGGGTGGACGTCAACTGTTATGATGTTTCCGTCTGATGAATCTCCCAAGCAAAAGGCAATGAGTTTTCCCCCCTTCCTCTTCCTGAGGAGTGTAGCGCCTTTTCGCCTGATGTAATTTGTCATGTCTCGATAGGTGTAACAAATCGGCGGCTCAAAACAGAGTCCGTCGAGATGAACCAGTTCCATGATTTCTTTTTTTGTCAGTTTCATGAAGATTGAGAAGAGGCTTCCCGTCCGGTCTTTTTTTCTCTGTGGCAAAAGACAAATGTATAAATCCAGACGCCGGCAGTATTCACGGCATAACCGATGACCATGCCCCAGGCAACGCCGGAGAGGTCATTCCCGCTTGCGAAAAATCTGATAACCGAGTACAAGATGACAATGGCTGAAAGTAGAATAACAATAAAGTATTCAAATTGCCGCATGATTGTTTGAAGAAAAAAACCGGGTCCCACGGAAAGGGCAAGCAATAAACCCGTCAGAAGTGAAATCCTCGCTGCTGTTATGCCGTAAGTGTATTTCGGCAGGAAGTGGATAATAAAGGGTGGAATGAGGAAATAAAGCGCCACGACGGCGCCAAGGGTTATGCAGAACGCCACGAGGGATGCCCTTGCGGCATATTTCAGGAGTGAGCGGGGGGATAGGGTAGCGCCGTAAACGTTTGCCATAACCGGCGCATATACCTGCCCCACTACCATTGGAAATAGATTGAGCATGCGGAGAAGGGCAATGCTGATTCCGTAATATCCCATGAGTGTGCTGCCGAGAAATGTGAGAATGAGCAGGCGGTCAAAGGAAAAGAGGATGAGTGCAATCGCCCCGATTGTCATGAGGGGCAATCCGATTTTGACAAGATAAAGCGCCATGGCGCCATCAAACCGCACCCGGCTGTTGTCCCTTGCCCGCCATGCTGTGTATGCAAGACCGAGACATGTTGTAAAGATTGCGCGCATACAAAATCCGTAAAACCCGTATCTCCAGATTAATAGAAGGCTGACCAGCATCCCAACGGCTATGATGAGCTGCAGATACCCCACTTCTTTGAAACGCTGGTTCACCTTTAATAGCGCGGAATAATACTGTGTGCCCAGATAGAGAAACGCTGAAATGGCAACACTGATGACGCCAATTCTTACCTCGGTGCGCCAGAGGCGTCCGAACACCGTTGTGATTCCCAGAAGCAGAACCAAGCCGGTCAGTATGAGGAAGACGAGTGTGAATTTGCATGTCTCAGTCGCCCTTTGCGCCTGGTCATCCCTGTTCATCCCCCTGAAAAAAGGGATGGAACGCTCCAGACCGTTGACAAGCCCCAGATGAAAATAAATGCCGTAATCAAGGATGAGGGTAAGGCTCGTCCAGATTCCGTAAACGGATGGTTCAACAAGTTTGAGGACGATAATGCCCTGCAACAGGGTGATGAAGCTTGCAATGAGGGTGGCGGAGGAGAAGTGAAAAATCTGCCCCAGAAGTTTTCGGGGGCTGTCATCCAGTCTTGCCATGAATTCCCCTATCGAAAATAAAAAAATAGTTTTTTTCTTATAGTTCCTGGCAGATAATCGTGATATTTCCCCGCCAACCTGCCGATAAACTCAAGCCCTCTTGCATAAGGACTGGTCAGCATCCATCCGACTTTTTGCCACACTCCGAGGTCGCGCTTTCTGGCGATGAAAAGTATGTCAAGGATGATACAGGCGCCCAACCAGTATATAAAAAGGCTGAGTGTCTGCTTTTCAAAGCGGCTGTGGAAATATGTGGAATCCGCATGAATCCGCATGATGCTGATTGAATGGGGAAAAAGGGGATGTGAGTGTTCAACCACAGCGGATGAGAGACGCGTCTTCCAGCCCGCTTTTTGAACATCATGATTCCAGAGATAATCCTCACCAAACGCTACATCCTGAAATGGTATTTTGCGGAATACATCCATTCGGATAGCGCAACTGATGGTGTGGAAGTGACGAGGGTTCACAAGTATTCGCGCATCCCTTTCTCCTTTGATGCGCCAACCATTCATCAATCCTGAAGAGGAAAGAACGTCTCGCGCCATCACGGGGTCACAATCTGAACGGGGCATGATTGTTGCACAAACCCCTGCGCATCGCTCATCTCCTGCGAGTTCGTTCATCATGGTCTTGAGGCAAAAACGGTCTCCG
>JAPLSR010000285.1 GCA_026398545.1 Candidatus Sumerlaeota bacterium
CAGGCGTTGCGGATGAAAATATACAAAACGCCAGGGATGAAAAAACCGGCATCATGATTTACAGCCTCTATGACAAAACTAATCGCCCAACACCTGAGGAGTTAAAGGATATCGATGCCCTGGTATTTGACATCCAGGATATCGGCGCACGTTTCTACACCTATATCTCAACCATGGCAATGTGCATGGAAGAGGCGGCGAAAAATAATATTGAGTTCATCGTCCTTGACCGACCCAACCCCATCACCGGACTCCGCGTGGATGGCCCCATACAGGACAGGGAACTCAATCGCAAATTTACCAGTTACTTCCCCATGCCCATTATCCACGGCATGACTATCGGTGAACTCGCCCAGATGTTCAACGATTATTACGGTATTCAATGCAAATTGACTGTCATCCGCATGGAGGGCTGGAAACGCGCCATGTTCTTCGACGAAACCGGCTTGTCCTGGTCCAACCCCTCCCCCAACATCCGCAATGTAACAGAGGAGATTCTCTATCCCGCCATTGCTCTTACTGAATCTTCGGAATCGAATGTATCAGTTGGCCGCGGGACACAGACGCCCTTTGAAGTCGTGGGCGCCCCGTGGATTGACGCGGACAAACTGGTGGCTGAAATGAACTCGCGCAATCTGCCGGGCGTTAAATTCACACCCCATCACTTCACCCCGGACGCCAGCAAATTTAAAGGTGAACTCTGTCACGGGTTCAAGATAACCATCACAGACCGCCATGCCTATGACACCATCGGGACAGGACTCCACCTCCTCAGCGCCCTCTGCAAAATCAATCCGACAACATACAAAATAGACCCGAACCATGGTCTGGTGGGAAGCAAGGACGTTATAGAGCGAATAAAAAAAGGTGAGCCTGTTGATAAAGTCCGCGAATCATATAAAAAGGAACTGTATGAGTTCATCAAGATTAGAAACCAGTTCATTTTCTACAAGACGTAATTTGTCCGACGTTTCCGGACATTTCAAAAATCGTTCAGGAGATGGTTCAAGAGCCACTTTAGATATACCAACATTTTTTTCATTTTTCACTTGAATCCCAGCTTATATTCAATGTTAGAATTAACTTTAGAAGACAGTGAAAGAAGGGGAAAATGGCATTTCCTCTAAAATCCTCCTGCCATATGAGCGAAAAGGGTATAACCCTTTTTGAAATGATGATCGTTCTGACTGTTACAATGATTCTATCTCTGATTTTCATTTACTCTACAAGCCATATTGTGGTCAGGACAAAGATGGAGCGCGTGAAAGAGGAGCACAGGGTTCTCTCCCGTGCACTTCAGAATTACCGCATGGATTATAATGATTATCCAATGCGAATGACCGCCCTGAACGCCCCAACGGCATATCTATCCTGCCTGCCGAGAGACCCATTCCTGCCACATTCCACACTACCCACATATGAATATCATTACAAACCGTCGGATGAGTATGAATATATCATTATCAGCGCCGGACCGGATGGGGACCTGGACCTGGACCAGATACTTGAAAAGGTCCAGAGCTCCAGTTCATCTGATGGAGGCGGCTCGGGTTCGGTTCGCACAAGAGATGAACTTCTAAAGACTATTCTTCCCATTTACCTTGCCACAAAGGTTTATGACCCCACTAACGGCGCAGTCAGCGATGGCGATATCATCACCTTCATGCGAAGATAACCCCTGTCAGGGGAAAATGTATCCAAAAAATATGATAGAACAATAGATAATGGTAGAAAAAAATACATTTCGCAAGATAATCATCGGAGATTCAAGATGGATGAAGGAGGTATCGGACGAATCTGTCCATCTTATTATTACCTCACCGCCTTATTGGCAATTGAAAGATTATGGAAATGGAAAACAGATAGGATTTAATGATAGCTATGAAGAATATATAAATAATCTTAATCTGGTTTGGAATGAATGCCACAGAGTGTTGCCCACAGGTTGCAGATTATGCATTAACATAGGTGATCAGTTCGCCCGTTCCGTCTATTACGGAAGATATAAGGTTATTCCGATAAGGACAGAAATCATCAAGTTCTGCGAAAGTGCTGGTTTCGACTATATGGGCGCAATTATCTGGCAAAAAGTCACTACTTGCCATACTACCGGAGGCGCCACGATAATGGGGTCTTTCCCATATCCTAGAAGTGGGATTCTTAAATTGGACTACGAATTTATTTTGATTTTCAAAAAGTATGGGAATCCGCCAAAGGTAAGCAACGAGATTAAAGAGCAATCAAGATTAACGCGGGAAGAATGGAATCAATATTTTACTGGTCATTGGAACTTCCCCGGCGAAAAACAAGATAAACATCTTGCGATGTTTCCTGAGGAATTACCAAGACGCCTTATTAAAATGTTCAGTTTTGTTGGTGATACTGTTCTTGATCCATTTCTTGGAAGTGGTACAACATCTTTAGCTGCCAAAAATCTGAATAGAAATTCTATCGGATATGAAATAAATGAGGATTTTCTACCAATCATAAAAGAAAAACTCGGATTAAAGCAGATTACAATTTTTCAAGACGCAACTTTTGAGATGGTCAAACAAGAGGAGCCCAAAATAGCCTTTAAAGAAGAGATTAAAAAATTGCCGTATATTTTCAAAGACCCTATAAAGTTTGATAAGGAAATTGACCCGAAACAATTGAGATTTGGGTCAAAAATAGATAATTCTCACTCTGAAAGAGAAACGTATTATACAGTAAAAGAAATAATCTCTCCGGAGATATTGATTTTGAATAATGGATTAAAAATCCGGCTGTTGGGAGTGAAAGAGAAACAAGAAAAAACCGGAGAGGCTATCAATTTTTTAAAAGAAAAAACATCCGGACAAAAGGTGTTTATAAAGTTTGACGATATTAAATATGATGAGAAAAACAATTTGCTTTGTTATCTATATTTATGGAACAAAACCTTTTTAAATGCCCACTTGATTAGAAAAGGATTTGCGGATGTGGAGACCGGTTTCGATTATAAATATAAGTCCAAATTTCTATCAGAGAGGATTGTGAAATAGTGGCAAAAGAATGGATATTAAATCAGGCAATGAACCGATGGGGATAAGAAGAAAATCAAAAATGATAAGATAATAGATGAAATTAAAAAGGAAATTGAAAGATTAAGCGGGAAATAAGAGGATGGCTCTGCAATTCTTGAGAGACGAAAGGTAATTACATTTTGGAATCACGGAATCTGAAATATGGCATCTATGCTGTGGTTGTGCTCGGATTCATCGGGGGTCTGATGATACCGAACTTTTCCCTGGTATCTGCCGCCACATTCACACTATTAATCCTTCCGAGCTGGTTCATGGTATTGAAAAATGAGCCCTTCCCTGGATATTCAAAGGCGTGGAATATCGCATCCATCCTTTTTCTACTCATCACGCTCTCTCTTCTGGCGCTGCGAACCAGACCCACTCAGGTTATATTTGCCTACCAGCTCGGTTTTTTGCAGATTAGTAAGGCATTCAACCCAAAAAAATCACGCGATATTCTGTGGATGTGGCTTTATGCCTTCATCATGCTCGTAATTGCCGCAATCTTCACCAGAAATCCACTTTTCCCACTGCTCCTTTTTCTCTTCTTATTCGCATCCATTTATACCTTTTACTGGCTGGATAACTTTAGAGAAAAAGAGAACATTGAACGTATTGGGCAGGAGTCAAACAAAAGGCGTTCCTCTGGACTTCTTACACCATCAAGAAGCGGATATCAGGAGACATCCTTTGCAGACCAGATGGAACTCTCCCGCGCCTCCCACAGGTCAACCCTCATTGCCAGTATCCTGTCCATCCTACTCACAATCATCATCTTTTTTATCATCCCGCGCATCTCACCTCAACGATACAACTCATTTTTAAATGATTATGAAACGGAACGGCAGACCATTTACACAGGATTCTCCACAAGCATTAACCTCGGTTCGTTTTATAATATATCCTTAGACCCCACACCCGTAATGGAAGTCAAATTGCAGGGCGCCAGTTTTTATGCGGGTGATTTTTACCTGCGGGGAGCCACCTTTGACTTGTTTACCGGCACTTCATGGGGAAAAAGCCGCCACTCCCAGCAATATAAATATTATCCCCTCGACCCCATCAGCCGCGGAATTGAATTGATCTATACCGCTCTCACCCCCACATCCCTCATCCGCCAGGAGGTCACCTACCTTGACTTTCCCACACGGTATATTTTTGGCATCCCCGACCTTGTAACGCTCTCTGCCTCCACCACTGACATTGGTGAGGGAATCTATAAGGATGCAAGTGAAACCATCTTTGTCAAGTCTCCCCAAACGGCGAAAAGATATATCGCCTATTCCCTTCCCAATCATGGGATGAACACCAATGTTATTCCCAACGCCCAAAAGGCGGACAAATCTCTCCTCCAGCTCCCCAATTCAGTCAATATCAACCGCATATCCGCACTTGCATCCCATGTTGCAGTCAGGACATCCACCCCATATGAAAAGGCGCGAAGGATTGAATCATTCCTCATGAATGAATACCGATACACATTAAGGATGGGAGCACTGCGCAGTGACAGACCAATTGAGGATTTTCTCTTCAATATCAAGTCGGGACATTGCGAGCTCTTCGCAACGGCAATGATTATCATGCTCCGCACCCAGGGTGTCCCCTGCAGGCTTGCCGTGGGTTTTCACGGGGGGGAATACAGGCAGGCGGAGAATTCATTCACCGTGCGGCAACGCGACGCTCATACATGGGTCGAAGTCCTTGATGAATCAAGGGGCTGGATGCGCTTTGACCCCACACCTCCCGCTCCTCTCACCATTTACGCGGAACGCATATATTTCAAGAAATTATCTGACCTTGTCTCCGCCATTTCTGAAAAATGGGAGGTATTCATACTCGGATATAACAACCGACTGCAGGCGGCGCTGGCGGGAAAACTGCTTGGGTTTCTCAAGCACGAGATTGATGGTTCATTATCACCGGGCATTGGCGCTATCAGGAGCAGTCGGGCATACGCACGGTTCACAAGAAACCTTGGAACACCACTTTTCCGGATACTTGCCATCTCCCTCTTCATTCTTAATCTTGCGGCAGGCATTGTTTATCACCACTGGAAGCGGAAAAAAGGGGATTCCGTTGTGACGTGGGGAATCACACCCACCCAGCGTCGGTTCACTGAATGGTATCATCAGATTGTCAAAGCCATTGCCGGTATGCCCTTGAAACGCCCTCCAAGCCAGACTCCTCGGGAGTTTATCCTTGTAGTCGGGACACACGCTGGATTCCCCCACTCACTTCTAAATAAAGGGTGCGAGATTTTTTATGCCTTACGATACGGTTCTCCGGAAAAAGGGGCTTACTATCAAAAGGAACTGCAGGCAATTATAAGGGATTTGCGCACCTTAAAGGCTGGACGGAGAAAAGATATTACAACAAAAGCTCCTTAAAATCCTCAACTGTCCCATGACAGTCAAGAGAGAGACATTTCAAATTTATTTATCCTCTTCTTTCGGCTTAACTTTTTTTCCCGGTTCAAACAACTTCATTTCCTGCTCAAGTTCCTTATAGGAGTTGGAAAGGGGATGCAACTTCTTCTCAATGAATTGCTTTTCCTGTTCCCGCCGGATGACTTCCTGGATTTGCTGTTCCTGCCTCTGAATTTCCTTTGCTATTTCTTTATATGACACCTTTTTCGGTTTAACGTTGAAAGCGGGTTTTTGACAGACTTTGATAACCGCTTCACGGAGAGCATTCATATCAATCGGTTCGCGGATAAGCTTGTTGCCGGAAAGTTTGTGGGCAATTACCGCCTCATTGGGTTCGGCAACGGCAGAGATGAACTGTATCTCTGTATACTTCAGGTTCTGGTTCAGCCTTAGAATTTTGCAAAGCTGGAACCCATCAAGCTTGGGCATCCTGATATCCAGAATGACGATATCCGGTTGATAGGAAACGATTCTTGAGAGGGCATCCACAGGGTTGGTGGTGGGGATAACCTCGAACACCCAATCACCCCCGCTTTTCAGGGTCAATGCGGCACTGACAAAATCGAGCACGTCTTTATTGTCATCAACAACCATGATGCGG
>JAPLSR010000218.1 GCA_026398545.1 Candidatus Sumerlaeota bacterium
TGTGCGGAACAAAGGGACGCATCATCTATGAATACTGGGGACCGTTCCGCATGAAACTCGCCGGTGATAAGGATTGGCGCATCCTTCCCATCCGGCGAGACATCAACCGCCGTTTCGAGGATGAACTCAGAAACTTCATCAGCATTATTGAGGGCAAAAAATCAGAAGGTCCCGGCGTTGAAGACGGCGTTCGCGCTAATGAGGTCATCGACTCAGCGTATCTCTCCGTGAAAGAGAAAAAATGGGTCTCGCTATGAATGGTAGTGATTAACACCAGATATATTTTTACTAATCTGGTAGGATCAACGGAATCTTTTCTTTGCCATTCTTTCGATAAACTCGGAAATCCGTGTCTATGGTCAGAATTGTTGAATCTGGAATGATCTCTGAAAGGCGTACAAGACATGCATCAGCTAAGGACATCGGGACATCACTATATTTCCCCATCAATTTGGAAATCGGGGGAACCTGATGATCCAATCGGAAAGGAACCTCAATAACACCTCTTTCCATCATCTTGAGAATACTCCGAGAGCCCTCTTTGAATAGGCTCAGGAGAAAACATGCCTCCGAGATGACCGACTCACAAGTAAAATACGGCGCTTCAATATCTCCCCATTGAGATAATGACCATGAATGATAGGAATCATTACGATTTAGAAAGGCAACCAGCGGACCAGTATCCAGAATAATATGGCATCTTATTCCCCGTATCCGTTTAAGTGATTTTTATTAGAGGACAGATCAGAAGAGGCTTCCACACATCCGGCAAGGTCAACTGCCAGCTCGAGACAGGAGGGATGATTCACCTTTTCACCAGAATACATCTCAAGAGCCTCTTTAATCAAATCTTCCTTTTTCTGGCCGCTCTTGCGGGCAAGACGTTTCATTTGAGCATCAAGTGTTCGGGATATTTGCAGAGATATGGTTTTCATATTAAACTCACATTCAAACAAATGTTGTATCTTCTTAATTACATTTTCCATGCAATGTCAAGCCAAATGAAAGTATATTAATGTCAGCATTAGGGTTCAGAATAGTAAACATTATTTTCTATTTCAAGATTTCACCATTTTGAATACGGAAAAACTCTGTGGCATAAATATGCATGTCCGGGGTGACTATGAGTGCCTCAACATCGGGCAGTCGCCGGATGAGTTTCATACCCTCATCGGGACCGAGGATGAAGATGGATGCGGAAAGACCCCTGACCGTCTGGAGGTCTGGGGTAACCACAGTCACACTGATGCACTTGTCCGCCGGTCGCCCTGTCCGCGGGTCAAGGATGTGGTGATACCGCTTGCCGCCTATATCCACAAACCGCTCATAATCCCCTGATGTGAAAACGGCGCGATTAGTGACGTCTATCTTCGTGATGAACTTCGATTGCTCCCGCGGGTGAAGGATGCCCACGCGCCAGGGGCGGCGGTTTGCATTAAGCCCCAGGGCATAAACATCACCACCGGCATTGACAAGGGCATCATTAAAGCCGCGTTTTTTTATGGCGTTCACCGCCCATTCAATGGCAGTTGCCTTTGCAATCCCGCCGAGATCAATTTCCATCCCCTCGTGCGCAAACCTGACGGTTTTATTTTTCTCGTCGAGTATAACATTTTTGTAATTCACCAGAGAGAGGGCGACGCGGATTGCCTCATCAGTGGGGATGCGGGGGGCTTCGGGTTTCAGGCTCCAGAGTTTTCCAACAGATGCGAATGTGATGTCAAAGGCACCCTCCGTCTTTTCTGAGAGCGCCAGTGCCTGCTGAACAACACCGAACGTCTCATTAGAAATTTTCACAGGCTCTCTGGCGGCACTTTTATTGACCCGTGAAATATCGCTATTCGGCAAATAAGCGCTCATAAGGGATTCGAGGCGTGATATTTCATCACGGGCGTCCTGTATTGCAACAGCGGCGTCTTTTTCTCTTTCCGGCGGGCAGGGAATCTTGATCTCAATCAATGTGCCTATCCGGGGAAATTCCCGACTGACTTCGACCCATGCTTTTTTTCTCAAAAAGGCGGCGACGGATACGACCAATACCGCAAGGAAGAGGAAAAGCAGAATGCGTCTGTCTTTTTTTGAAAAGGGAGACACGTTATTTCGCCAGACCGGCAAATCCGAGGAATGCCATGGACATAATCCCGGCAGTGATTAGAGAAATGGAAAAACCTCTGAAAGACCTGGGAATATTAGATAACGCCATTCTTTCACGAATCCCTGCAAAAATAAAAAGCGCAAGAGCAAATCCGCCGGAGGCTCCCAGGCTGTAAAAAAGTGCCTGAAGCGCATTATGGTCTTTGCGGATATTCAGAATCGCCACCCCCAGAACGGCACAGTTGGTGGTAATCAGAGGAAGATAAATTCCCAGTGCGAGATAAAGCGGTTGGCTGTATTTTTTCAGAATCATTTCAACAAGCTGGACAAGCGCGGCAATTACAAGAATAAAAGATAACGTCTGCAGATATTCGAGATGAAGGGGGTCGAGCAACAGTCTCTGGACCACAAAGGCTGCCATGGCGGACATGGTTAAAACAAAAATAACCGCCAGTCCCATGCCCACAGCCGTATCAATTTTCCTCGACACCCCCAGATAGGGACATATTCCCAGAATCCAATGGAAAACCATGTTCTGAACGAGCATCGCATTGATAATCAGAATCACATAGGGAAGCATAGATTGAGTCCTTTCTCAAAGGTCTATGATTTCTTTTCAGCCTTGAGCGATTCGATTTTATTCATGGCAGCCAACACCACACCAAGCGTGATAAACCCGCCCGCCGGCAATATCATCATAATAGCCGTTGGAGCGCCCTTCGCAAATACCTGCATCCCGAACCAGGTCCCCGAGCCCAGAATCTCACGAATCGTGCCGATTATAACCAGACCCCATGTGAAACCGATGCCCATGCCAACGCCGTCCAATGCCGAGGCGAGAACGGGATTTTTCTGGGCAAAGGCTTCCGCCCTTCCAATGATGATACAATTCACAACAATCAGCGGAAGGAAAATCCCCAAAGCCGCATGTACCCCCGGAGCCACTGCGTGAACAATAAGATCCGTTACGGTAACGAATGTGGATATGACGACAATAAATATAGGGATACGGATTTTACCCGGCGTAATATTTCTAAGCATCGATATGACAATGTTTGAGCCAACAAGAACAAAAATGACGCTGATGCCCATACCGATAGAATTAATCGCCCTGTTGGATATTGCCAGCGTCGGACACATCCCCAGAACAATTCTGAACGTGGGATGCTCCTTCCACAATCCCTTAATCAGTTCGCCGAGGAGTTTCATTTTACTTGCCCACCCGTTGGAAGAATTGATTCACAGCACTTCCAAAAATGAAATTTTATACGGTTCACTTTGGGGACTTCTTAAATTCTTCAAACATTTCAAGTCCCTTTTGAAACGCATCGCAGGCGGCGCGGGAAGATATTGTTGCCGCCGTTATCGCCTGAACATCCCCCCCGTCCTTCATAACCTTGAATTTGAAATTATGGAGACCCTTACCTTTGAACTGACTGCCGAAGTTTTCCGACATTATGTTGTCGCCCAGACCGGGGGTTTCTTTGTGGTCGGCGACAAATGCGTTGATTTCCACGCCGGCATCAATGCCAATGAGAAAAAGGATTGTCCCTCCGTATCCCTTGTCAGTCTCCGCTTCATAGGCATAACCCGTAATGGCGCCGTTTTTATCAAACCCATCTTGTATCTCAACATCCTTTCCCTTATATTTGAATTGCCTGACCTCGATTTTTTCCGTTCCCGCAGGTAATACCTGTCTCAGGGCATCCTGCTTCTTCTTCGCCTCTACATCAGCTATGGGCTGTTTGGTTACATTATAAACCCAGGCGAGGATAGCAGAGGACACAATACATAACCCAAGAAGTATACTGAAAATCTGCACGCTTGTAAATTCTTTCTTTGCCATATATCCTTCCTTAAGCTTTCCGCGACATCATTGCCGGCTTTATACCATATCGAGGACCGCGAATATAACGGTCAATAAGAGGTGTAACTCCGTTCATGATGAGAATGGAAAAAGACACGCCTTCCGGATAACTCCCAAAAGTCCGAATAATGACGGTCAAAATTCCACAACCGAAACCGAAAACAAGCATTCCTCGTCCTGTGATGGGAGATGTGACCAGGTCCGTTGCCATGAAGATGGCGCCCAGCATCAGACCACCGGTAAGGATATGAAAAATCGGGTCGGCGTATTTCTCCGGGTTCACCAACCACAGGATACCTGTGAATATGAACACTGTGCCAATAAAGGAGACAGGTATCTGCCAGCGGATGATACTCATTGCAAGAAGGATGCACCCGCCGATGAGGAGCGCAAGAACGCTGGTTTCGCCAAGGCAACCGCCGCAGTTCCCAAGGAAAAGTCCCCATTTAGAAAGCGCCATCGCCTTTGCCGCCCCTTGCATCTTTAAGATGTTCAGCGGGGTGGCATAACTCGCAGCATCCACCACATCGCCGCGCGCCGGAATCCACTGCGTCATGTGTCGTGGAAATGATATCAAAAGAAACACGCGCGCCACAAGCGCCGGATTGAATGGATTCTGCCCCAGACCGCCGTAAACATGTTTCCCGAGAAACATGGCTACAAGGGCGCCAATAACAACCATCCAGACAGGCACAACCGCCGATAAATTCATGGCAAGAAGCATCCCTGTCACAATTGCGCTCCCATCCAGCACCACATGCCGCCAATCTGTCTGAGGTTTGATAAATCGTGTGAAAATCGCCTCAAAAAACATGCATGAAATCACAGAGACGGCAATGATTAGAATCACACGGGCGCCAAAGAAATAAATCCCGGCAAGACATGGGAGCAAAAGCGCCGCCACCACTGTGTACATGATTTTTTCTATGGACTGAGTAGTTGCAATGTGGGGGGAATATGCGATTACAAGAGACGGGATTCGCTCTTTCGGCTCCGGCTTGGTTTTCTGAAGATTTCCTGCATCCGCCGTACCATTCCGGGAACCTGTCGACTTTTCAGCCATGACGCTTTTGCCTTAAATTTTACGATGGAAAATAATTCGATTTAAAAAAAGCCAGAAATATTAAAGACGTCTTTTTTCATATTGCAAGAAAAATGATGTTGCACTTCCTATCTATATCCACTGATAGAAAACATGCTCAATCATCTTACTAAATCAGAGCACCTGGCGGACACAGTCAATGACAGTGCCATCCACCCATTTGATGGCGGCGACCCGCTTTTCGCCTGACTTCGGACGTGCCGGTGCTCCGCCACAAATGCGCTCCACTTCACTTTTGATATCCTCAATCGGCTTGAGCGGCAGGCGTGTGCCTGAAAGCGCCTTCAACAAATCATCCCGCAGGGGATTCACGGCAATACCACGCTCCGTCACAATGACATCTATCAACTCACCGGGACCGCATAATGTTGTGACATCGTCCAGAATTATGGGAATCCGGTCTCGGAAGGATGGAATCGGCAGAATGACACACTTTGCAAAAAGGCAATTCTGCCAACCGCCTATGCCATGTAAAAGCCGTCCGTCCGTATGGGTGACCACATTGGCGTTGAAATGCACATCAACCTCTGTGGCGCCAAGCACCACCACATCCACAATGGAGGCAAAGTTCCCCTTGCCATGATAATTATAGGAGGTGAAAGGGCTCGTGGCAACATGGCGCGGGTTTTCCCGCATGGAACGGACGCCCTCAAGGTCAAAAGTCTGCCCGTCAAGGATATACTCCGTCTCGCCCTGTTCAAGCATCTCCACAA
>JAPLSR010000069.1 GCA_026398545.1 Candidatus Sumerlaeota bacterium
TTCGATGGCGTCGGACTTGGCGCCCATGATTTTACGCACATCCCCCGAATCATAATTCACAAGCCCCTTGCCGAGGCGCGTGCCGGCGGCATCACGGATTTCCACAACATCCCCGCGCTGAAATTCACCATGCACATCGCAGATGCCAACTGGCAGGAGGCTTTTTTTGCCCTCTATGAGCGCCTTCCTTGCGCCCTCATCAACCACCACCCATTTATTGATGCCCGATTTGCCAAAGGCAATCCACCGCTCCCGGCTGGTGAGAGCGAGTCTGCGCTGTGGCAGAAAAAGCGTCCCCGGACAGCGCCCTGCAAAGAGGTCCTCAAGGACACTGGGGAGTTTCCCGTTGCATATACAGACGTGTGCGCCGGCGTCTGTGGCGCGGCGGGCGGCATCAATCTTGGAGCTCATCCCGCCCGCACCCAGAAGGGTGGGGGAATACACCGCCATCGCCTCAATCTCCGGCGTGAACTTTTCCACACGGGAGAGAAGCCGGGCGTCTTTATTTTTTCGCGGGTCTCTGTCAAAGAGTCCATCCACATCGGAAAGGATGATGAGAAATTCCGCCTTCATCTTCGCCGTCAGAATGGCGGAGAGGATGTCATTATCGCCGAAGCGAAGCTCATCCACTGTGGTTGTGTCATTTTCATTGATGATGGGCACCACACCGAGCTCAAGGAGTTTCTCAATCGTGTAGCTTGTGTTCAGGTAGCGGCGGCGGTCTTCCATATCATCACGGGTGAGGAGGATCTGTGCAATGTTGCGCCCATAACGGGAGAAATGCACGCTATATATGTGCATAAGCTGGCTCTGACCAACTGCGGCGAGCGCCTGTTTTTCAGGTATGGAGCGTTTTTCCTTTTCAAAACTTATCAGCCCCTTGCCTGTGGCAACTGCGCCGGAGGTGACAAGGATTACCTGACGTCCCTCGTCAAACAGTCTGGAAACCGCTTGCGCAATGTCATCGATGAGATTTTCATCCAGCCGCTCATCGGGTCGGGTGAGCACCGCCGAGCCGAGTTTTAAAACAATTCTGCGCGGGGAAAACCCCAGGTTCTCAAGTTTCCTCACCCTGTCTGTCATGGTTAACCCCTACCGTCCCCCGAGATTGGTGAATCGGAGAATGGGAGAATGGGAGAAACGGAGAATTTATTGAATAACTTCACGAATAATTGTCCATTATCAATTGTCAATTGTCAATTGGGCCATATATTCATTCATGCCGCGGGCGGCGCGGATGCCATCCGCCACGGCGTCCACCATCTCGCCACCGCCTGTTGTGCAATCGCCGCCTGCAAAGAGTTTCGGCACCTTCGTCGCCCCCGTCTTTGGATTCACAACGACCAGCCCGTCTTTCATTTTCAGACCTTCTATCTTCGATAGAACATCTATAAGTTGGACCTGTCCAAGCGCGGCAATAACCATGTCGCACTCAATGGTGAATTCACTGCCGCTGATGGGGATGGGTCTGGGGCGTCCGGAGGCGTCAGGCGCACCGAGCCTCATACGGACACACTTAACACCCGCAACTCTTCTCTCGCCGAGGATGCGGACGGGCGCGGCAAGCCACACAAATCGCACACCATCAAGGCGCGCCATGTCGCGTTCCTTCTTGTAGGCGGGCATCTCATCCTCACTGCGGCGATAGACGATTATCACATCCTGTGCGCCGAGGCGCGCCGCCGAAATCGCTGAATCAACAGCCGTATTTCCACCCCCGATGACCGCCACGCGCCTCCCGACGCTGACCTTGTCAAGCGGCATGGTGTGCATCTTCTCAAGGAAGGAAAGTCCCTCTATCACACCGTGGAGATTTTCGCCGGGGATGTTGAGCGGGGCGGTCTGCCCGCGTCCAATGCCCAGAAACACGGCGTCATATCTCTTCAGGAGCGATTCAAAGGATATGTCCTCTCCGATTTTTGCGCTGGTCACGAGGCGGATGCCAAGGCGCTTCAGCATGCGCAACTCCCTGTGTGTAAATTCAGCGGTCAGTTTGTAGCGCGCAATGGCATGGGTATAAAGCCCGCCATCATACCGGCGCGCCTCAAAGAGGGTAACCCTGTTGCCAAGGCGCGCAAGCTCTGCGGCGCAGGAATAACCCGCAGGTCCCGCCCCGATGACAGCTGCCTTTTTACCTGTGGAGCTGCCGGGAAAAAGGACATCCACCCGATTCATGATTGCCCAGTCTGTGGCGAAACGCTGGAGGCGTGCGATGGGAACAGGTCGCCCATCCAGATTCTTCATGACGCATGCCCCCTCGCAGAGTTCCTCAGACGGGCAGACGCGTGCGCACCCGCCTGCGAAATAATTCGTCTCATACAACTGTCGCGCCGCCCCCTTGATGTTGCCATCCCGTATTTTACGGATGAAGTCCGGGACGCTGATATGCACAGGACATGCCTGAGTGCAGGGCGCATCATAACAGAAGAGGCACCGCGCCGCCTCCCCTGCCGCCTCATCAGGCGAGACGGTGCTTTGAAGCGGCTCAAATCTCCTCTCCATCTCCTTCGCCTTCATACTCATACCTTCCGCAAACCAGTTCACATTTTACTGATAGCACATCCTGCAACAAATCATATATCTTGATTAATTTCCTTAATAATGATATCCATAAGCGGCCTAATAGGTGGGATTTCACTCGTAACCACTGCCCAAACTATCTTTAAATCGACACCGAAATATTCATGGGTAAGTTTATCTCTCATCCCGCTCATCATCTTCCATGGAATATCGTTATATCTGGTTCTAATTTCTACCGGGACTTTCTTTGCCGCTTCCCCTATTACCTCAAGACTCCTTATGACTGCGTTAATGGTCTTTTTATCTCTGATAAAGTCATTATATGTCTGCCCTTTTGTGAATTCTAATATATCATCAATTCCACTGACGATATCCTGTATATAATCCCGATAATCTCTTTTCATATCATGATGACCTCTTCAAGGATGTGGAGGCCAATATAAGGTTTCAGCGCCCCTTTTGTTACAAGGTCAACCTTGCTCCCCAGTATGTTGCTCAGATACTCCTCAGCTTCCAGGAATTTGAAAAAACCTACATCATCCTCAAATTCCACAAGAATATCAATATCACTTGACTCCTCCTGTTCACCACGAACGAAGGACCCGAAAACACCGATAGCCCTGATACTATACTTTTCCCGAATCTCTTCTCTATGTGCCTCTATAATTTTTTTTATTTCAGTGAATCCCTGCTGATTCATAAATTTTTCTCCTTTTGTCAACCAGTCCGATACAACAGGAGAGGAGAATTGGTCACATCCTACGCCGGGGATGCGGGAGGTTTTGGGATGCTTGAAAATGACTTATCCTTTTCGGGTTCCCCGGATTTCGGCGTCTTTATCCCTTCCTGAGGCGTGAACCCTTTTTCTGCCGGCTGTGTTTGGCTCAGGAAATACCTTGTCAGGATGGAGGCAAGGCCGTCAACAGAGCCTCCGCCGCCCGCAACTAACACCTCCGGCATGAATTTGTTTTTGCCCTCGGCAAGCGCATTTGCCACGTTGACAAGCGCCGTTGGCATCTGCCCCAGCGCCTCCACCTGCGCCTTGAACGCCTCCGCCCGCGCCATGCCGATGGCTCTCACCTGCGCCCCCTGCGCCGTGCCTGTCTTCTGAATGAACTCCGCCTCGCCCTCCGCCTCCGCTATGCGCGCCCTGGCGTTGTTCGTCTTGATTTCGACGCTCACCTGCGATATGGCAAGGTCATGCTGCATGTCAGCCATGCCTTTGGACTTCTCCATATTGACTCGCTGTTTCTGCGCCTCATCCTGCTTTTTGAAGGTCTCTATCTCCTGATTGGCTATTTCGCGCTCGGTGAGCACCTTGACGAGTTGCGGCGGGAGAATGACGTCCTGGATATAGACGCCCGGCGTCTCAATCTTGTATTGCCTGAGCTGCTCCTGAATATGCGCAAGCGCCTCCCTCTGCACCTGCTGTCGGGTCTCAATAAACTTGATGGCGGGCATGCTCATAAGTTTATCGCGGAAGTGATTGCCCACTGCCGCCAGCAAGACCTCATTCACGAGGTTTTTCATGGTGCCGACCATTGAGATAACCCACGGGGCTTGCGTGTCCGGGACGTGTATCTGCACCTGGAGGTCTATGGAGAATTCAAAACCTTCGCGGCTCTTGGCGACGATGGTCTTCAACTGCGCATCGAGGTCGTGGGCATGGGAGACTGCCTCTGCCCAGTTTAGTGTCAGAATCGCCGTGGGGACAATCTCCGCCTGGTAGCAGTGGGGATTGATGGGATATTTGCCTGTGCGGAGAGGCTCCTGCCAGATGCCCTTGTGTCCGGGACGCACCAGCGACCCGAACTTGAAATCCTTGCCGGAGATGTCCTGCGTGACAAGTCCAACGTATGATTTGATGACGGCGACCTGCCCCTGCTCGACGACCAGCATCGGCACAAGCTCCACACTGATGAGGAAAGGGTTCAGGTTGTAAGCGCCATAGAGAAGCGGGTCATGCTGGAGTCCGATTTTTCCACCATTATCGAGGAATGCCTGAAAGTCCTGATAATTGTTATGTTTCTGATTTTTGCTTCCCAGGACGGTTTCAATAAGCTGGTGGTCAGTGACGGAGGTGTCTTTTTCCAGCGAATCAACATCGGAAAATCCTCCTATGCGGTTGGCGATATCTCCGGGCGGAAGCGGGTCTCCCTCATAGGCAGTGACAATACCTATCATGTCCACTATCTCGCCAGCCTGGTTTTTCGCTCGAGGTTCAATACGAACAACCCGGAGATGTTCCGGTCTGAGTCCAAAGGATACCGGCGTGAGTTTGCCTCCGAGTTTGCGCGCCTGCGCCCTTATCTCATCCGAGATTGGCAGACCGTAAACCCTGTCCTCGGTGATGACAAGGAAGGCGACGGGGTGGATGGGTGCGAGTGTTCCCGGTGAGAGGACAGGTCTCTGAACGCCCTTCTGCCCGCCATTATCGAGAAAGGTTCTCAGGTTTGCGAAATTCCCGAGGGACTCTTTATACACGGCTGATTTTGCGCCTGTCGGGAGCGGTTTGCCAGCCTGCGATACCACAACGCCGATTCGTCCCGCCGGTATCTGCACCCAGGGAAATTTTTCCACCTTGTAAAGAATCCAGAACTTGAAGCGCCATCCGGGCATTAAAAGATCAGCCTGATATCCCGCCTCCCCATTGAAGGCAATCGGGTTGTCCTGGGAAAGTTTCTTAAATGAGAGTCGCTTTATAACAAGCCCGATTTCCGAAGGTCCGATGATGCGAATGGACGGAAGAATCAGGATGACCACTGCCACCCCGAGCCAGAATGTTGCATTTGATTGAATCATTTCCGCACCCTCCCTTTACACGCTTAAATTACACATGGCTTCTGTTACATTGTAACCGTGACGAATGTCAAGCCCATTGCAACAGGCAGGAGGGTGGATTGCTTTTCCTGTTCAAGAGTTTTCCACGCAAAAATGCCATCGCTTTTCAATTGACCTGATTACGATTTGCGGAATAAACGTGAGTGAGCAAATTGCGGAAAGGAAAAATCTGTGAGATACCTGGCTAAACCAATGGAGATATGGGTGTTTCTTCTGGCGCTCACCCTATTTTCTTTAGCGACTCTGGCGACCGCCGTGCCCTCGCTCGATGAAATCACCAGCGCCTGCATGTTTCTCAAGCCGGGCGATATTCCCGCTGATACCTTTCAGCCGCCCGCCAAAGCAATCTATGTGGCAACAGAAGCGGATAGCGGTAATGACAACAACAGCGGGCTTTCCTTAGACGCCCCCCTTCTCCATCTCCATAAAGCTATTGAGTATGCCAACAATAATCCCGAAACTTCCTTCACAATTTATATCCGGCGCGGCGTGCATTATTATAAAGACGGAGGTGATTACGAGTACCAGCGCATTGAGCGCGGCAATCTATACATCACTGCCTATCAGGGCGAAGATGTGACCATCCGCCCCTATTACTGGCCCGGCAATCCCACATCCTACAGTAATGAACGCGTATTTGAGATTTACGGTCCTTATGAAAATATCACCATCGATGGGCTCAAGTTTGAGGGTTGGTCGGCGATTGTGACTGCTGGACTTTTGGACCTCACCACGCCTGCCCTTCACAACCTCACTATCAAAAATATCTCCGCCACGAAGTTCACACGCCGTGACGACAATCCGGACTTTCACCCCGTTTTCTTTGATACCGCCTACCTCTCTGAGGATGTCTATGGTGAAGGCAAACATATATACGACAACCCCGACACCGCCCATTACCAGATTGAAAACTTCATCCTTTCCAATATTCATGTGGAAGGCGTGGACCTGGTAATCAACATCGGTGATGAGAATGACGCCAATGTCCGGGGGTTGCGGATAACGCATTTTGATGCGGTGAACCCGCCGGGACAGGCAGGCAACAGCTCCTCCGACGCCTTTGCCATTGTCAACAGCTCCAAAATCCTGATTGACCACTGCCGGATTGAAAATATTAACGATGACGGAGTGGACACCAAGGGTTATAACGTGGCGGTGGTGAATTCTTTTATCACCGGCACTGGCAGGAATGCGGTCAAATTCTGGCGCAACGGAGAGATTATCAACACCATTTTATATAACGTCACCCAGATTGATGATGGGGCGATTATTGTGGAGGACGGTCCCTGCCGCATTATCAACAGCGTGCTTCTGCATCATGCGGTTGGGTATGCAGGGACGTATGACTATAATGAGCCGACAACGACCACACTGGAGATCGTAAATTCGGTCTTTGGCGAGGTGCAGGATTTTTATGTCAACACGAGCGGCCTGCGGGCGCATAATAATCGCTGGTTTGACATGCTGAATGACGCCCCCATCATCAGCGGTCTGGTCAATGCGGACAACGCAGACCAGTTGAATGTCCTGCCGAACTGTTCGGGTAATGCCATGTCCACGAATCAATTCGTGAATCCCGCCGCAGGCGATTTTTCTCTAAAGAGTGGAAGCGACTGGATTGATGCGGGTATCAGCGCGGGTGTGCGCCTGCCCTCATTTGATTACCGTGGACACCCGCGAATAATCGGCAGCGGCGTGGATATTGGCCCCATTGAATACCAGACGCCGCCCCCACCCGTGTGCTTCTGGATGTTGTATTGAGATGAAAACAACTTCTTCGCATTCAATGAAGTTAAATATCGCGGCAGGCTGTAAATGCCTGTTATTCGGGTTTGCCGCTTTCTTAGTCGGCGCGTGTTCGCGGTCGATTTGTCCACGCACCAGCATTGTGCCAGCAAGCTGGCTGTCATCTCCCCGGAAAATCCAACTGGAAATCCTTGTGCAGGTCGCTATCGAAGAAGTGCTGAAGGGTGAGGCGTTAGCGCGGGAAAACAGCCGTCTTGGACTTCCCGCCGACCTCCCTCCGCAGCTGATGTTCTGGTCATCCGACCTGCGCAATCACCTCGGACAGCAGGGGGTGGAACTGGTGGAATGCGACCCGCCGCCTACGAACACGGTCAACGACGCAGAGAACGGCAACCGGATACTCAATTGGGATTTATCCAAAGACCTGCAATCCGGGACGACGGTGACACTGCATCGGGTGTATAACCTTACAATCAACGCATTCAATCGTCCAATTGATGAAAAGTCTTTCGGGGGTTATGATTTATCGGCTCCGCAGGTAGCCTTTTATACGAAATCCGAGCCTTTCCTTGAGCAGACGGAGGGGATATCTCAAGCGGCGCGGGAAGCCGTCGGAGAGGAAGTCAACCCCTGGGCAAAGGCGCGATTGATATTCCGATGGGTGAGAAGGCACATGGTCTATAAATACCCGCCGCCGGGAGGGCGCGGGGCGACTGTCGCTTTGCGAGAGGGGCGCGGGGATTGCGGTCAATATGCCGATTTGTTTATTGCAATGTGCCGCAGCGCAGGCGTCCCGGCTCGGTTCGTCGGAGGATTTGCGCTTAATGAGACCCAACCGGGGCAATCGCCGGTGGTCGGTTCGCACGCATGGGCGGAAGTCCTGCTCCCTGATGGAAGCTGGGTTCCAGTTGACCCGACGCCGGTCTGGGCAACCTATCAGTTCAGTGATGTTCAGGGGGGGCGCACCGAATTCATGCAAACCGTTACGGAGCTGAAAACCGGCGTAAAGGCATCCGTGAAAATCGAACGAAAGGCGTCTCAGAGATAATATTGAAAAAAATCCAATGGCACAAGGAGTTCTGGCAATGCGGTTATTCAATTTGGTCATGGTGGTAGGAATTACTCTAATTGCGCATGCGGCATACTCAGCGCAACCCGGGCCCGACAAAATCCCCGCACTCCAACAAGATACCAGCGGTCAGACTGATGATGCCCTGTTACGCAAAGTCCGGGAGATTCTCCATGAGGTCCCGCTCATTGACGGTCATAACGACACCCCCTGGCAGTATCTGAAGCGTGTAAACAATAACCTGGACAGACTCAACCTCACCTCCGACACCAGCAGCCTGGAACATCCGATGCGAACCGATCTGCGGCGCCTTCGTGACGGATGTGTCGGAGCCCAGTTCTGGTCTGCATTCGTTATGCCCCCCAAAGATAATGGAGGTGTTTCTCGCGCCTTCTTTGAGCAGATTGACCTCATTCATCGCATGATAACCCGCCATTCCGATTCTCTGGAATTGGCTCAAACGGCTGACGACATCTTGCGCATCCATCGCTCCGGCAAGATTGCATCCCTCATCGCCATCGAAGGCGGTCACTCCATCGACAACTCTCTTGCAGTGCTCCGGATGTTCTACCTATGCGGCGCACGCTACATGACCCTGACCCATAATCGGAACTGCGACTGGGCGGATTCCGCAACCGATAAACCGGCTCATGGCGGGCTGACCCCATTTGGACATGAGGTCATACATGAGATGAATCGCCTTGGGATGCTCGTGGACCTTTCACACGTCTCTACCGATACGATGCGTCAGGCGCTCGATATTTCCGAGGCGCCGGTCATCTTTTCACATTCCTGTGCACGCGCCCTTTGCGACACTCCCCGCAATGTCCCGGATGATATTCTCAAACGCCTATCTGAGAAGGATGGAATTATCATGGTCGCCTTCCTGCCGGATTATATCGCTGGCGAAAATTATACCCTGGAAAAAGCAGAGGAAAATCGTCTTGAGTCACTCTATCCCGGACAACCCGAAAAGATGCGGGAAGGGATGAGGCATTGGTGGCATACCCAGCATCATACAGATGTCAAACTGGCACAGGTTGCCGACCATATTGACCACATTCGCAAAGTGGCTGGTATTGACCATGTGGGCATTGGTTCCGACTTTGATGGATTTGAAGGCGCTGTTAAAGGTCTTGAGGACGTTTCACGCTTTCCTGCCCTGTTGGCTGAACTTATGCGGCGGGGTTACACCCCGGAAGACATCAAGAAGATCGCCGGTCTCAACTTTCTTCGTGTTTTTCGGGCCGCCGAGCAAACGGCAGTCCGTATCCAATCCCGGCGACACTGAATCCCCGGACAACCCAAGCCTCGCTTTCCCACCACATCCTTTATCCGCAGGCGATTCACCTGATGAGAAAAAATTAACCTACAAAGACGTGTTCTTCGGGATATCGGAATCTTGCCTGTTTCAGCTGTCCTATCATCGCCAGACCTATCGTCAGCGGTCCCACGCGTCCGATGAACATCGTCACTGTCAGCGCAAATTTCCCCACGTCGGATAGCTGCGAGGTAATGCCCATCGATAATCCTGTGTTGCCCAGGGCGGACATGGTCTCGAAGAGTATCTGCAGAAAGGATACCCGTTCCGTCACGCAGAGAAGCAGGAGGTCGGCAATTATTACGGCAACGAAAAGAAAAAAGACGGAATATGCCTTGCCGATAATTTCCTGAGGTATCCTCCTCCCGAAAAAATTGGTGTCGCTTTGTCCCCGCAGCTGGGAACGTATGGATAGGAGGAGCACTCCCAGTGTTGTTGTTTTAATGCCGCCGCCGGTGCTCCCCGGCGATGCCCCGACAAACATGAGGAGAATGAGCATGACAAGGCAGGAAGGCGTCAGCGCTCCGATATTCACGGTATTGTAACCATCGGTGGTCGAGGCGGAGATTGTCTGAAAGGACGCCTCCATGAAGCGCTGGGGGAATTTTACGGAGGAATCCCATTTCCCGGCGCCCAGGAGAATCACGGTTCCCGCAACCAGCAGGCTGGTGGTAACTATCAAAGCCAGCCTGCTGTGCAGGGATAGTCTGAATCGAACTTTCCGGGTCATCCGATACTTTCCCGCTTGAAAAAGGTCCATCAAGACAAAAAAGCCGATGCCCCCGGCAAGCGAAACCAGACTTATGGTCATATTCACAAGGATTGAATTTTTGTAGGGCATCAGGCTATCCGGAAAGAGGCAGAATCCGGCGGTGCAGAAGGCTGAAATGGAATGAAACAGTCCAAGATAGATGGACCTCGGGATGGAATATT